>NZ_JAGXKC010000524.1:0-252 GCF_019091045.1 Stenotrophomonas sp. GbtcB23
CCGCGAGGTGCCGTAGAGGATTCTCGTGGCGCGATTATTTTGCCTGCGTGCGAAGAATCAGGCCGCCGTATACCGGTGTGCGATGCCTGCACGGTGCACCATGCCTTGACTTCTTCCAATTACATCGGGTCGGTCCTGTCTAGGCGCTTCGCCGTCCTGAAGCAAAAACAAAGGGGGGGCGGGACTGGGGGGACCTTGGACGTCGTAAAACACGCAAACATGGTCGTTCTGGTTGCAAGTCTGCAGTTAATG
>NZ_JAGXKC010000525.1:0-252 GCF_019091045.1 Stenotrophomonas sp. GbtcB23
TCTGTGTGAGGGACGGGTTGGGATCGTCCGATGCCCAACGGGTGGTCGGGTCGGAGTCTATGGCCAATTCAGGGTCGAAATTGCGGCCCGGATTCCGAGTCCAGGTCGACGTTGCACTGGCAGCGGCCCCAAGAGAAACGTTTACAAGCTTGTATGTCGTTGGAGACGAACGAAGATCGGTTCCTGCCGGAACGGTGGCAACCAGAAACTGCGGGGACAGCACCTTCGTGATCGGAGCCTGCACGCCGCTGA
>NZ_JAGXKC010000526.1:0-252 GCF_019091045.1 Stenotrophomonas sp. GbtcB23
GACGCTTCGCACCGTACTTCGAACGGCGCTGCTTACGGTTCTTGACACCCTGGGTATCGAGAACGCCGCGGATGATGTGGTAACGGACACCCGGCAAGTCCTTAACGCGGCCGCCGCGGATCATGACGACGGAGTGTTCCTGCAGGTTGTGGCGTTCACCCGGAATATAGCCGATAACTTCGAAACCGTTGGTCAGGCGGATCTTGGCGACCTTACGCAGAGCCGAGTTCGGCTTCTTCGGGGTCGTCGTAT
>NZ_JAGXKC010000527.1:0-252 GCF_019091045.1 Stenotrophomonas sp. GbtcB23
GGCTTGCACTTCTTCGCCAAGGCGGGTTTCGCGATCCTTGCGGGAGCGGGGACGGCTGCCAGGGATTACATCCACACGAATTATGCGCTGATCTCGCAAAGCGCGTCTGCCGTGCTCATGGTCGCGGTGGGATTGACGCTGCTGTCGGTGCTCGTCCTGGAAATCATGGCGGACGAGCGCCGCAACTCGGAAAAGGATTCCCTTTCCGGCCTCGCCAATCGTCGCGGCTTCGAGAATGGCGTGAAGGCGGCA
>NZ_JAGXKC010000528.1:0-252 GCF_019091045.1 Stenotrophomonas sp. GbtcB23
TGCTAGCCAAGCTCTCCTTGCCCCCTGCATCAGGCCTTGCCCGTATGTACGCGTCTAGTTCGTTGACTCTATCCATTACCGCATCCGTTTCTCGCTCAATGGGATAGCGAGAGCGCTCTGGCACGCCAGAGGGCCAATCATCAGGATCACCTGGGTCAATGCAGCCAATGTTCCCCTGAAATTCATTCCCCCAACGGTCGGCACGCCCGGCCAAGTTCCAGAAATCGGCCGCTCCCATAGCATGGCTGCGCC
>NZ_JAGXKC010000529.1:0-252 GCF_019091045.1 Stenotrophomonas sp. GbtcB23
GGAACCCCTCGCCCCGCGTGCCCGAGGGGGCCGAAAGCCTCGGCGCCTCGCCTGCCGTGCGCTTCCCCACCGTCGCCCTGCCGCTTCCCCTGCCCGGCCTGCGCTCCGGCGCAATCATCGTCTTCCTGATGGCTTCCTCCGCCTATGTTTCCGCTACCCTGCTCGGCGGCAAGAAGGTCTGGACGACCGGCATGCTGGTGCTGCAGGAGGCGATCAAGAACCTCAACGCGCCGCTCGCCTCGGCGCTCGCCA
>NZ_JAGXKC010000053.1:0-16061 GCF_019091045.1 Stenotrophomonas sp. GbtcB23
CTGCGCCGATGGTAGTGTGGCTCAAGCCATGCGAGAGTAGGTCATCGCCAGGGTTTACACCCAAAAACCCCGCTGCTTACGCAGCGGGGTTTTTTCTTTTCGTCAATGCGTGCCGACCAACGGTCGGCACCTGCCGAGTGCATGAAAAAGGCGCCCCGCGGGGCGCCTTTCTCGCATCACGACCAACGGTCGTGATCTACCAGGTCGGTATCGACTGTCAGTCGATACGCACAACCCCTCAACGGAACGCTGCAACCGCCTCGGTCAGGCCTGCTGCCTGCTGCTCGAGCTCGCGCGCGGCGGCGCTGGCTTCTTCGACCAGCGCGGCGTTCTGCTGGGTGGCCTCGTCCATCTGCACCACCGTCTGGTTGATCTGGTCGATGCCGGCGGCCTGCTCCTGCGACGCCGAAGCAATGCTCGCCATGATCTCGCTGACCCCCGCCACGCTGCCCACGATTTCCTGCATGGTGTGGCCGGCGTCCTGCGCCAACCGGGCACCATCGGCCACCTCGCTGACCGATGCATCGATCAACTGCCGGATCTCACGCGCGGCCTCGGCCGAACGTTGTGCCAGGCTGCGTACCTCGCTGGCCACCACCGCGAAGCCACGGCCCTGGTCACCGGCGCGCGCCGCTTCCACCGCCGCATTGAGGGCAAGGATGTTGGTCTGGAAGGCGATCCCATCGATGACGCCGGTGATCTCGCCAATCCGCTTGGATGCGCCGTGGATGCTGTCCATGGTGCTGACCACGCGCCCCACCACGGCGCTGCCACTCTCGGCCACGTCCTGCGCCCCACGCGCGAGCGTGCTGGCCTTGTGTGCATGCTCGGCGTTCTGTCGAACCGTGGCCGTAAGCTCTTCCATCGAAGACGCCGTTTCCTCGAGATGTGCTGCCTGCCGCTCCGTACGGGTGGAGAGGTCATGGTTGCCACTGGCGATTTCCTCAGCGCCCAGCGCGATGGCGCCGGCACTGCGCCGGATGCGTTCGACCATGCTGCCCAGCTGAATCGCCGTCGCATTCGCATCGCGCTGCATGGCGGCGAACGATCCCTCGTAGTCGCCCTCCATGCGCTGGCCCAGATCACCCTCGGCCAAGGCCGACAACACGCGGCGAAGATCGCCGACGGTGCTGCCCACCCGCTCGAGCAGTTGGTTGATGCCGGTGGTGAGGCCATCCATGAAGGCGGCACCGCTGTCGGCCCGCGGCAGGCGCCGGTCCAGGTCGCCGCGCGTCGCGGCATCCACGATCTCGGCCACGGCCGTCTCCAGCACCAGCTCCTGGGTACGGTCGTGCCATTCCACGGCGAAGCCGACGCGCGCCCCGGCCGCATCGAACATCGGGCTCACCACCTGGGCAAAGTGCACGGGACCGATCCGCACGCGCCCATGGTGGGTGGCCTGAAGGGTGTCCAGGATGGCGCGGATGCGATCCGGGTTGGCGTGGAAGCGATGGATGCTGGTGCCCACGAGGCTGTCGGCGTCGAAATCCGGAAACGCCTCGCGCAGGGTGGCCTGCTGGTTGCGAAGCAGACGGACCACGGCGGGGTTTACATACCGGATCACGTGGGACGCATCGGCAATCATCACCGCCGTGTGCGAGACCTCCAATGCCAGGCGCAGGGTGGCGTCCGCCGCAGCGCCGGCATGCTGGTGGGCGCAATGCGCCTGCAGCTGCGCATGACCTGCTGATACGCGCGCCAGCTCGGCGCGCAGCGCGTCCCTGCTGCGCCGCACCCGCGGCGCCAGCACCACCAGCGCGCCGGTCGCGATCGCGATGCCAAGCACGGTGACGGACTGTTGTTGCCAGAGGGCGCCGGCAAGGCCGCCAACCAGCCCGGTTGTGAGCACTCCAGTGAGGATGCGCTGCCCGCGCGGGTGCCGGTGCACCGCAGGCGACAGCAGCGGTGCGTCGGGTGGACGTGAGGAGGGGTGGGGAATGGCAGACATGACAACTCCAGAAGCAATTCGGAACGGAACGTCATCCGCTGAAACGCGGACAAACGGATGCGAGGCCCGGCGACCCAGCGGCGGAAGACCTTGCACAGACGGGATTGGGGGAGAGCACTCCTTCCTTGGAAGCCGGATGACACGCGGCTTCGCAGACGGCGGAGCAAGCGACGACACAGGCACGCTGCGCGTGCCTGCTGCATCGGTATCGGTTGGCGCCGCTGGAAGTTGAGTGCGACAGGGTGTCGCAGTGGTCAGCCGGCGAGGAAGCGCGTGATCACGTCGGCCACCAGTGCCGGGTGCTCCATGTGCAGGTGATGGGTGCCGGGGAATACATCCAGGCGGCCGTCGCGAAGCAGCTTGATGCGTTCACTGCGCAGCGGCTCGGGGTAGTACGACTGTGCCGGCGTCGCGTAGATCACCTGGGTGGGGCATTCGATCGCCGCCAGCAGGTCGTCGATCTGCGCTTCGCTCAACCGCATCGCGGTGGGCAGCATCAGGCGCTGGTCGCTGCACCAGCTGTAGCCGCCTTCCACCGGCATGACGCCGCGTTCAACCAGCAGGCGCGCGCAGGGCTCGCTGAGTTGGTTCGCCATCATGCGCGCGCGTACCGGCGCGGCCAGATCGGAAAACACGCGCAGCTTCTTCGATGGCAACGCGCGCACGGCGCGTACATGCTCGCGAAGGCGCTGCGCGGTTTCATCTTCCGGCCCGCGCAGGCCGCCGAGCGCTTCTATGGCGATCAACCGCTCCACGCGCTCGGGCGCGGCGGCAGCGGTGAGGCTGGCAATGCCGGCGCCCATTGAATGGCCGAGCAGCGTGAAGCGCTCCCAGCCCAATGCATCGGCTACGTCGAGCACATGGCAGATCGCGCCCGGGGTGTTGTACTGCGTGCCCGGCGGCATATGCGAGCTGTGGCCGTGCCCGGGCAGGTCGATGGCCACCAGGTCCAGCCCGGGCAGTGCTGCGGCCAGCGGCACGAAGCTGGCGGCGTTGTCGAGCCAGCCGTGCAGCGCCAGCACGCGCGTGCCTGCCGC
Source organism: Stenotrophomonas sp. GbtcB23 (assembly GCF_019091045.1). Lineage (NCBI taxonomy): Bacteria > Pseudomonadati > Pseudomonadota > Gammaproteobacteria > Lysobacterales > Lysobacteraceae > Stenotrophomonas > Stenotrophomonas sp. GbtcB23. The sequence continues at coordinate 2,986 of NZ_JAGXKC010000053.1, forward strand.
CGGCGTCGAACGCAGGCCGGCCACGCGGGTGCCCGCCACCGGCAGTACAAACGGTTCGAGCGTCATGCCAACGCCGTGATGCTCAGCCGCGACAACGCCAGCGCGTGCGCGGGATCGGCGTTGAGGCAAGGGATGTAACGCATCTGCGCACCGCGCGCGGCGACGGTTTCGGTGAAGCCCATCGCTACTTCTTCCAGCGTTTCCAGGCAGTCGGTCGCAAAGCCCGGGCAGACCACGTCGATCTGTTTGACGCCGCGTTCGGCCATCGCCCACAGCGTGGGTTCGGCATAGGGCTGCAGCCACTTCTCGCGACCGAAGCGCGACTGGTAGGTGAGCTTCCACTCGCCATCCGCCAGGCCGAGTGCCTGCGCGATCGCCTGCGCACTGGCTTCGCAGCGCTGCGGATAGGGGTCGCCGGCATCGGCGAGGCGCTGCGGAATGCCATGGAAGGAAAACACCAGCTGCTCGCCGCGGCCGTGCTGCTCCCACCATTGCCGGATGCTGCCGGCCACCGCCGCCACCCAGTCCGGGTCCACCGCGTAATCGCGCACCAGGGTGACGGTCACGCCCGGATGGCGGGGCTGCCAGTCACGCACCTGGTCTTCGATGGAGGCGGTCGTGGTGGTCGAATACTGCGGGTACAACGGCAGCACCACGATCCGGCGCATGCCTTCGGCGGCCAGCCGGTCCAGCTCCGCGGTGAGCGCGGGCGCGCCGTAGCGCATGGCGTGGCGTACGCGCACATTGGGCATCAGCTGCTGCATGGCTTCGGCCAGGCGGCGCGTGTAGACCATCAAGGGAGAACCGTCGGGCAGCCAGACCTGGGCGTACTTGGCCGCCGAGCGGCCACTGCGCAGCGGCAGGATCAGCCCGAACAGCAGGGGCTTCCACAGCAGCGGCGGAATCGCGACCACGCGCCGATCGCTGAGGAACTCAGCCAGGTAACGCCGCACCGCCGGGGCGGTGGGCGTCTCGGGTGTGCCTAGATTGACCGCCAGCACGGCGGTATCGGGTGCGTCGAGCATGGGACCATTCTCGCAGGTCTGCGCGACGGGCGGGATCGAATCACGCCATCACTGTCATCGAGTGGCTCGATTGAACCGAACATACTCATTGCGGATTCATCAGAAGCCCACTAATTTCGGGGAAAGCGTATCGACGCTGTCCGTATTTCCCCTTTCTGGAGCACCCATGCGCCGCTTGAGCCTTGTACTGCTGATCTCCGCCAGCCTGTTGTCGACCCAGGCGATGGCCGGGCCGGAGGAGGACCAGCGCGCCCGCAACGCGGTGCGCGTGTTGAACGACATCCAGAATATTCCCGAGCAGGGAATTCCGGACAAATTGCTGGACGAAGGCCGCGCGATCGTGGTCATTCCCGACACAATCAAGGCAGGCTTGGTGATCGGCGGTCGCCGTGGCCACGGTCTGATGTCGGTCAAGAACGCCGATGGCAGCTGGTCCAACCCGGTGTTCATGAAGCTCACCGGCGGCAGCATCGGCTTCCAGGCCGGTGTGCAGTCCTCGGACGTGGTGCTGGTGTTCCGCAACGACCGCAGCCTGGACAATCTCGTCAACGGCAAATTCACCCTGGGCGCCGATGCCGGCGTGGCGGCCGGTCCCGTGGGCCGCAATGCCGCTGCGGCCACCGACGGCCAGCTGAAGGCGGAGATCTGGTCGTGGTCGCGCGCGCGCGGCCTGTTTGCCGGCGTGGCGCTGGATGGCGCGGTGCTGCAGATCGACGATGAGGCGAACCTGGACGCCTACGGCAGCAACACCACGCCGCGCATGGTGTTCGAGGGCCGCATGGGCGAAGCGCCGTCGATGGACGTGGTGGCCTTCCGCGACCGTCTGGAAGAGGCGACGTATTCGGCACGTGAAAAGCGCGGCACCGCCGGCAGTGCACCGGCCCCGCGTGCGGCGACCCCGCAGCCCCAGGCAGCGCCGGTTGTAACTGAACAGGCCAATGCCGGTGCCACCACCGCGCCGTTGCAGGCCGTTCCGGCGCAGCCGGCGCCGCAGCAGGGCTTCCAGCCGGTGGGCGAAGGCGAAGTGCGTACCGAATCGCTGGACGGCAACTGACTTTCGTCACGCGCGCCGCCCTACCGGCGGTGCGCTATGCTCAGGTCCTTGTAACCGGGTAATGCGAGCAGAACATCATGGGCAGTATGAGCTTGTGGCATTGGGTGGTGGTACTGGTCATCGTTCTGCTGGTGTTCGGCACCAAGAAGCTGACCAGTGGCGCCAAGGACCTTGGCAGTGCCGTGAAGGAATTCAAGAAGGGCATGCGCGACGAGGACAAGCCGACCGCGCACCTGAGCGATGAGTCGCGTCCGCAGGATTCGACGACGACATCGCAGAACGAGCACGACCGCGACCGGCGCTGATCGGGGCGGCATGGCGTGTTCGACATCGGTTTCAGTGAACTGCTGGTCATCGCGGTAGTAGCGTTGGTCGTGCTGGGTCCCGAGCGTCTGCCCAAGGCAGCCCGCTTCGCGGGGCTGTGGGTGCGGCGCGCGCGCAACCAGTGGGATTCGGTGAAGCAGGAGCTGGAACGCGAGCTGCACGCAGACGAGATCAAGCGCCAGTTCCGCGATGCGCAGGATTCGGTGCGCGATACCGAGGCGCAGCTGCGTGCCAGTGGTGAGGCGGTGCGCCGCGAAGCCGAGCAGGTGCGCAACCAGGTGCAGCGCGATGGTGATACGCCAGCCAGCACCGACGAGCCGGTCATGACCGGGCCCGCGCCGGGTTCGCCGGCGAGCGTGGCCCAGCACGTGGTGGCACCCGAGCCTGAGGCCGTGCCTGAAGAACCGCGTGATGCGATGGCACCGCCGGGCATCGACGGGCAGGCGCCGCGCGATCCGCCGCCTGCGACGACGGAGGCCCCGCGATGAGCGCTAACGAGTCGCCGGAAAGCGGGTTGATCGAACACCTGATCGAACTGCGCGCGCGCCTGATGCGGGCGCTGATCGGGCTGGGCGTGGTGCTGCTGGGGCTGATGCCGTTCTCGCGGCAGATCTACACGTGGTTGGCGCAGCCGTTGATTTCGCAGCTGCCCAACGGGCAGTCGATGATCGCGACCAACCCGGCCGGTGCATTCTTCGCGCCGCTCAAGCTGACCTTCTTCGTGGCCGTGTTCATCGCGGTGCCGTGGCTGCTGTACCAGCTGTGGGCATTCGTGGCGCCTGGCCTGTATGCGCGCGAAAAGCGCCTGGCCGTTCCGTTGCTGGCAACCTCGGTGCTGCTGTTCTACATCGGCTGCGCGTTCGCATACTTCCTGGTACTGCCGGCGGTCTTCCACTTCCTGACCACGTTCCGCCCGGAAGTGATTGCGATCACCCCGGATGCGAATGCGTACCTGGATTTCGTGCTGGCGATCTTCTTCGCGTTCGGCAGCAGTTTCGAACTGCCGGTGGCGATGGTGATCCTGACCCTGCTGGGGTGGATCACGCCGCAGCAGTTCAAGGACGGCCGTGGGTACGCGATCGTGGGCATCTTCGTGTTGGCGGCTGTGCTGACCCCGCCGGATGTGGTTTCCCAGTTGATGCTGGCGATTCCCATGTGCCTGCTTTATGAGCTTGGGATACATGCTTCGCGTTGGTTGGTGCCCGCGAAGGGTGATGAGCCTCAGGCGCAGTAGCGCTTTTAGAGCTTAAGAGCAGCATTTTCTTTGCTGCGTGCTGGGGAGGCCGACGGGCAGCCCCTTACGGGACACGCCGTAAATACATCCTTGTAGGCTTGGCAAAAACATCCATGTTTTTGACAGTCCCTACAGGGGCTGCCCGCCGGCCTCCCCTCTCGTGCATCGCGGGTGCGGATAAGAAAGCAAAGCAAAGCAAAGCAGCGACGCATGGCGTCGCTCTACGTCTTTGAATTTTTCAATGCATTACCGGATACATCGCACGCGCACGGTAGAGCGACGCCATGCGTCGCTGCTTTTCCATCCGCACAGCGGGATCCATGACGGGGCCGGGCGGCGGGTAGCCCCCGGAGGGACTGTCAAAAACATGGATGTTTTTGACAAGCCTCCAGGGATGGATTCACGGCGTGTCCCGGAGGGGGCTGCCCGTCGCCCGGCCCCAGCCCGCAGCAACTGAAACGCTGCTGTTGCTGTTGCTGTCGCCGCCAATCAAGCAGCGAAAATATTCCCAGGCCCGTTCGACGGCGGTACCGGCGGTGGGGCGGCGCGGCCGCGGTGGGCGAACATCTGGTTCCAGGCGGCGTATACCGCACCTACGTACAGCGGCATGATCACCGCGGTGTTGGTCAGCTGCATCACGAACGCGGCTGCACCGGCGCCGCCGGCCATCAGCGCCAGCTGCATCACGATGATCATCACGAAGTAGATGCACATCGCCGCGATCAGGCCCAGCAGCATGAATACTGCCATCGCGCCGAAATTGCGGATGCAGCCCTGCAGGCTCATGCGCAGCGCGTGCATGCCGCTCTGGTGGTCGAACACCACCAGCGCCGGCTGGGTGAACATCGCCATGCTCAGCGCCACGAACGTGCCGAATGCAATCAGCAGCCACAGCAGGATGCGCACCACCGGCACGCCCGCCATCAGCGCCATGGTCTGCTCATTGCTCGGCGTGGCGCCGGACTGCTGCAGCTCCTGCATTTTGCGGAACATCTCGGCCGTGGCAGTCAGGCCGTCGGGGCCCATCATCACGTACAACAGCGTACCCAGCGCAATCACCGCGATCAGCTGGATCGCCAGCGGCACCAGCAGGTGGCTCACGCGGCGGTCGCGGATCGGCTGCAGCAGGTGGGTCGGCATGGCGCGGTGGCCCTGGGCCACTTCGCTCACCGCCACCAGCATGCCGCCGAACACCAGCGGGCCTACCGCCACCGACACCAGTTGCAGCAACACGCCGAGCCAGCTCGGCAATGCCTGCGCCAGCACCAGGATCAGCGAACTGACCAGCATGCCGATCACGCCAAGGACCGCCAGCTGCAGCGGTGCGCGGCGATACAGGGTGAACGCGTCCAGCAGCCATTGGGCGCCCGCCGAGGCGGGCAGCTTGCGAATTTCGCTCATACCATTCCGGAACAGGGGGAAGGGCGCGTACGCCCCGAATACCAACGATTATCCCTGTTTTCCGTGCCCATCACCTGAAGGAAAGGTCGCTTCCGGCGGTCTTTCAGTTGTTGCGCGCCTGGCGGACGAACCGGCGCAGCAGCTGGCGGGCCAGCGGGGCCGCACTGACCCCGCGCGCCACGCTGCGCGCGCAGCCGCCGTGGCGACCGATGCACTCGGCACGCGCCCGCACGTAGCCGCGCATGTGGTGGGTGGCGAACTCCGGGTGGAACTGCACGCCCCAGGCCTGCTGGCCCCAGCGGAAGGCGTGGCAGTTGTCCTGCGCCGAGCGCGCCAGGATGGCCGCGCCCTCCGGCGCGCGCAGCACCGTCTGCAGGTGGGTGGCATGGGCCGGGAAGCGCGCCGGCAGGCCCGCGAACAGCGGGTCGTCCACCGCTGAGGGCTCCAGCGCCAGCTCGATCGTGCCCGATTCGCGCCCGGCCGGGTTGTAGGCCACCTCGCCGCCCAGCGCATGTGCAAGCAGCTGGTGGCCGTAGCAGATGCCGAACACCGGGCGGTTGTCATGCGCGGCGGTGCGCAGCCACTGCGCGCTGCGCTCGCTCCAGTCGGCACGGTCGGTCACGTAGGCAGCCGAGCCGCTGATGATCACCCCGGCGAAATCGCGGTGGTCGGGCAGCTCGCCACCGTGCTCCACGTCCACCACCACCGTCTCGTCCGCATCCAGCCCCGCCGCGACCCGGATCCAGTGCGGAAAACGGCCGTACCGGCGCAGCGAAGCGACCGGTTGGCCGGTTTCAAGAATCAGGAAAGGCGAGCGGTTCATCGGGGGGAGGCAGCACGCTGAGGACTTCCTCGATTGTAGTCAGCCCTGCCGCCACCTTTTCAAGCCCCGCGCGGCGAAGGGTTCGTACTCCTTCAGCACGCGCGGCCCGGTTGAAACCGGCCAGATCCATGTCCGCCCGGATCAGCCCGCGCAGCCGCGAACTCAATGGCAGCAACTCATACAGGCCTACCCGGCCCATGTAGCCGGTGCGCCGGCAGTCGAGACAACCGGCCGGCGCATATGGCGTGGGTGACTCTGGTAATGCCTCATCGGCATCAGCCAGCACCGCCCATTGGGCCGCACTGAGCGGCTTGGGCACCTTGCAGTGCGGGCACAACGTGCGGACCAGGCGCTGGGCCAGGACCCCGTTGATGGTGCTGGCCAACAGGTAATGCGGCACGCCCAGGTCGAGCAGCCGGGTGATCGCCGAAGGCGCATCGTTGGTGTGCAGCGTGGACAGCACCAGATGGCCGGTCAGCGACGCCTGCACGGCCATCTGGGCCGTTTCCAGGTCGCGGATTTCGCCGATCATGATGATGTCCGGATCCTGCCGCAGCAGGGTGCGTACGCCGGCGGCGAAGTCCAGGTCGATGTTGGTCTGCACCTGCATCTGGTTGAATTCCGGCGCGATCATCTCGATCGGGTCCTCCACCGTGCACACGTTCACGTCCGGGGTGGCCAGCCGCTTCAGGGTGGAATACAGGGTGGTGGTCTTGCCCGAACCGGTCGGGCCGGTGACCAGCACGATGCCGTGCGGGCGCTCCACCAGCGCGGTCCAGCCAGCCGCTTCCTGTGGGCTGAAACCGAGCTGGTCGATGCTCTTGAAGGCCGCATCCGGGTCGAAGATGCGCATCACGCACTTCTCGCCAAAGGCGGTGGGCATGGTCGACAGGCGCATTTCCACCTCGCGCCCACCCGGCGAGCGGGTCTTGATGCGGCCATCCTGCGGCCGTCGACGCTCGGCCAGGTCCATGCGGCCCAGCACTTTGATCCGGCTGACCATGGCGGTCATCACCGCCGGCGGTACCTCGAACACCTTGTGCAGCACGCCGTCGATGCGGAAACGCATGCGCCCCATGTCACGGCGCGGTTCCAGGTGGATGTCCGAGGCGCGCTGCTCGAAGGCGTACTGCAGCAGCCAGTCCACGATGTGCACCACGTGCTGGTCATCGGCGTTCACATCGCCGGAGCGGCCCAGCTCCACCAGCTGCTCGAAGCTGGGCAGGACGCCGCTGGCTTCGCCGCGCACGTCGCCGCGCGCCCCGCGCACCGACCGGGTCACCCCGTAGAACTCCATCGTGTAGCGGTGCAGGTCCAGCGGGTTGACCATGGCCAGCTCGATCCGGCGCCGGGCCAGGTGCTGCAGGTCGAGCAGCCACTCCTGGGCCAGCGGCTCGCTGGTGGCCACCAGCAGCCGCTCGCTGTCCACTGCCAGCGGCAGGAACCGATGGCGGCGGGCATAGGCATGGGAGACCAGCGCCGTCACCGCCGCCACGTCCACCCGGGTGGGATCGATGCGCAGGTAGCGGGTGCCGGTTCGGGTGGCCAGCCATTCGGTCAGCCGTTCCAGGCCCAGCTCTCCGCCGGAGGCGGCCGCCAGCTTCAGGTTGGCCAGCAGCACCAGCGGGTGCACCTCGCTGGCATTGCGGGCGCCTTGACCGGAAAAGCGGATGCGCTCCACATCACTGGCCGCGACCAGCCCGTCGGCCACCATGGCAGCCGCCACCTGATCGAAATCCAGCCGACCCGGCGGCAGGGGCCCCGGAGCAGGAACGGGGGCGAGCGTTGCCGGTGAGCGGTGTTCCATGGCGCCAGAATCCTCGGAGCGGGGGCCTGCACGGCGTGATGGCAGCTTGCCTGGAATGCCGGCGGGCGGTCCGTCGCTATACTAGCGCACCCCCTGAGCAGGCAAGACTCCGCCGCATGTCCGCGACCCAGAACGTTCCGATCACTTTCCAGGGCCTGATCCAGACCCTCAACCAGTATTGGGCGCAGCAGGGCTGCGTGCTGATCCAGCCGCTGGACCTGGAGGTCGGTGCCGGCACCTTCCACCCGGCCACCTTCCTGCGCTCGATCGGCCCGGAAAGCTGGAATGCCGCGTACGTGCAGCCCTCGCGCCGCCCGACCGATGGCCGCTACGGCGAAAACCCCAACCGCCTGCAGCGCTACTACCAGTACCAGGTGGCGATGAAGCCCAGCCCGGACAACATCCAGCAGCTGTACCTGGATTCGCTGAAGGCACTGGGCATCGACCCGCTGGTGCACGACCTGCGTTTCGTCGAGGACAACTGGGAATCGCCGACCCTGGGCGCCTGGGGCCTGGGCTGGGAAGTCTGGCTCAACGGCATGGAGGTCACCCAGTTCACCTACTTCCAGCAGGCCGGTGGCCTGGAGTGCAAGCCAGTGCTGGGCGAGATCACCTACGGTCTTGAACGCCTGTGCATGTACCTGCAGAACTGCGACAACGTGTATGACCTGGTCTGGACCTACGGGCCCGACGGCACGCCGGTGACCTACGGCGATGTGTACCTGCAGAACGAAGTGGAGCAGAGCACCTACAACTTCGAGTACGCCGACGTGGAAGAACTGTTCCACCGCTTCGACGCGTGCGAGAAGGAAGCGCAGAAGCTGGTGGAGGTGGGCCTGCCGCTGCCGGCCTACGAGCAGGTGTGCAAGGCCAGCCATTCGTTCAACCTGCTGGATGCGCGCCGCGCGATCAGCGTGACCGAGCGCCAGCGCTACATCCTGCGCGTGCGCGCGCTGGCCCAGGCGGTGGCGAAACTGTATGAAGCCAAGCGCCTCGAAGCGGTGGCGGCCAAGGAGGTGCAGGCATGAGCACGATGCTGCCGCTGCTGATTGAACTGGGTACCGAAGAACTGCCCGTGAAGGCGCTGCCAGGCCTGGCCCAGGCATTCTTCGATGGCGTGGTGGACGGCCTGGCCAAGCGTGGCGTGGAAGTGGAACGCGGCGACGCCAAGCCGCTGTCCACCCCGCGCCGGCTCGCGGTGCTGCTGCCCGGCGTGGCCGTGGAGCAGCCGGAACAGCGCGGTGAAGTGCTGGGCCCGTACCTGAACATCGCGCTGGACGCCGATGGCCAGCCGACCAAGGCGCTGCAGGGTTTCGCGGCCAAGGCCGGGATCGACTGGACCGCGCTGGAGCGCACCAGCGATGCCAAGGGCGAGCGTTTCGTGCACCGTTCGGTGACCCCGGGTGCGCGCACCGCCGCGCTGCTGCCGGAGATCCTGGCCGAAGCGATTGCCGCCATGCCCATTCCCAAGCCGATGCGCTGGGGCAGCCACGCCTACGGCTTCGCTCGCCCGGTGCATTGGCTGGTGCTGCTGCACGGCAAGGACGTGATCGAGGCCGACGTGCTGGGCCTGAAGTCCGACCGCATGAGCCGCGGCCATCGCTTCATGCACGACAAGACCGTGTGGCTGTCCTCGCCGGACGACTACGTCAGTTCGCTGCAGGCCGCTTATGTGCTGGTGGACGCCGACGCGCGCCGCAGCCGCATCGTGGAGGCCGTAAATGCCGAAGCCGCCGCCGCCGGTGGCCAGGCGCGCATCACCGATGACAACCTGGAACAGGTGGTCAACCTGGTTGAATGGCCGGCGCCGGTGCTGTGCAGCTTCGAACGCGATTTCCTGGCGGTACCGCAGGAAGCGCTGATCGAGACGATGGAAATCAACCAGAAGTTCTTCCCGGTACTGGACAACAGCGGCAAGCTGACCGAGAAGTTCATCGGCATCGCCAACATCGAATCGAAGAACGTGGCCGAAGTGGCCAAGGGCTACGAGCGGGTGATCCGCCCGCGCTTCGCCGACGCCAAGTTCTTCTTCGACGAGGACCTCAAGCAGGGCCTGGAATCCATGGGCGAGGGTCTCAAGACCGTGACCTACCAGGCCAAGCTGGGCTCGGTGGCCGACAAGGTGCAGCGCGTGGTCGCGCTGGCCGGGCTTATCGCACCGCAGGTGGGCGCCGATCCGGTGCTGGCCAAGCGTGCCGCACTGCTGGCCAAGAACGACCTGCAGTCGCGCATGGTCAACGAGTTCCCGGAACTGCAGGGCATTGCCGGCCGCCATTACGCGGTGACCGGTGGCGAATCGCCCGACGTCGCGCTGGCGATCGACGAGGCCTACCAGCCGCGCTTCGGTGGCGATGACATCGCGCTGTCGGACCTGGGCAAGGTGCTGGCCATCGCCGAGCGTGCCGACACCCTGGCCGGTGGTTTTGCCGCAGGCTTGAAGCCAACCGGCAACAAGGACCCGTTCGCACTGCGCCGCAACGCGCTGGGCCTGGCGCGCACGATCATTGAATCCGGCTTCGAGCTGGACCTGCGCGCGCTGATGGAAACGGCCTTTGCCGGCCTGCCGGCGGCGGTGCAGCCCAGCGCCGAGCGCAAGACCGAGGCCATGCCGCAGGAGCTGTACGACTTCATCATCGACCGTCTGCGCGGCTACTACGCCGACAAGGGTGTGCCAGCCACGCACTTCAACGCCGTGGCCGAACTGAAGCCGGCCTCGCTGTACGACTTCGACCGCCGCATCGATGCCATCGGCATCTTCGCCGCGCTGCCGGAAGCCGAAGCGCTGGCCGCCGCCAACAAGCGCATCCGCAACATCCTGCGCAAGGCCGAGGGGGCGATTCCCGGCATGGTCGATCCGGCCCTGCTGGCCGAACCGGCCGAGAGCGAACTGGCTGAAGCCGTCGAAGCGGCCATCGACGACAGCAATGCCAGCCTGCACCAGAAGGACTACGTCAGCGTGCTGGCGCGCCTGGCCCGCCTGCGCCCGCAGGTGGATGCGTTCTTCGATGCGGTGATGGTCAACGCGGAAGATCCCGCACTGCGCGGCAACCGTCTGGCGCTGCTCAAGCGCTTGGGCGACCGCCTGGGCAGCGTGGCGGCGATCGAGCATTTGTCCAGCTGACGGCAACAGCCTTATCGCGTCTCACCCTTGAAAGCGCCCGACTGGTTCGGGCGCTTTCTTTTTATGCGCATTTGCTCGAATGCGACGAAAACTGCAATCAATCTGAATATTGATTGAGCGTTTCTTAGGAAAAATCAGAAAACGATAAATTCGTGCAATCGGTACTTCCCAGCGCCGCGTGATCATCCGGCGCCGCACTTCCACGCGGCACCGACACGTCGCGTGCGTCCTGCGCGGCTCGCCCCCGCTTCGCACGGAAGTACCGCCGCATGCCCAAGCTGCCCCACGCCTTTCCCGCCGTTCCTACCCTCAACCGCTTCGCCGCGCTGGCCGATGCCGACGCGGTGAAGGACGCGCACAGCACACATGCACCCACCCGGGTCGGCAATGCGACGGCGCCGAAGAGACCGGCGGTTTCCTCGCGGGCGGTACCGCTGAGTCGGCGCGAAGCCGCAGTGAGGGATGCGATCCTCGCCACCGGCGCGCCTGAAAGCCGCGCGCTGGTACGCATGCTCGAAACGCACCTCGCTGCTGCCAACACTGTGGAAGCGCGCGACGTGGTGACCCAGCGTATGGAGCAGGCACTTGCTGCGCGTGGCCATGACGTGGCCGTCCTGCGCGACCTCGGCATCAACCTGCTGGACGGCGTGCTCGGTCGCGCGGCCTGGGGCTCCCTGTTGGCCGAACTGCCCAGCTGGGCCGGCAATGCGTTGACGGCGGGCCAGCTCGCCCGCGCTGCCATCAACGGAAGCTGGAGCAGCATCGCGGCGGTACTGCCATCGTTGGCAGCGGCATTGCCGTCGCTGCGCACGCATGACCAGTTCGACGCACTGGTGCAGTCGCTGCCAGAAGCGATCCGGACCGGCCTGTGGAACATGCATGAGCAGATCGGCCAGGCCGACGCGCAGCTTCGCCCGAACATCGGCGGCGGTCACCTGGTGTCGGCGCTGGCGGTGGCCGCGCTGCTCTGGCAGGTGCAACGCGCGCTGCCCAAGCCGGCGGGGCAGCTGCAGGGGATCGGTCGCTTCATCGCCGAACTGCCGTTGCACTGGCAGCGCATCGCCGTGCTCAATGGCGTGGGCGGGGCGCTGCTTGCACCGGGCGCGGTGGCTGCCGATGGGGAAGCGGACGTGCCGGTCGAACGCGACCAACGCGCACTGCGTCCAGGCCCGGAAGAAAAGGCACAACGGATCGAGTTCCAGCGCTGGGCGGACCGGGAGCTGCGGCCGGGCCCGCCGCGCATCCGTCCGACCATCGACAGCCTTGAGCCGGTGACGTTTGAAGCGTCGCGCGCGCCCGGTGCCCCGCAGGCAGGGGGGCCGACCCGCGAACCTGCCCCGGCACTTAGCCCGGCGCGGCCGGCCGATGCGGCAGCGTCACCGGGCAGCCGCCCGCAGAGCGGTTGGCTTGCGTTGCTGGGCGCCGGCATTGCCACCTTGGGCCATGCGGCACGGGGTGGCTTCCAGTCGGTGCCACAGGCCGCACCCGCAGTGGAAATGACCTTGATGGGCGGCTCGGCGCTGCGCGAGGTGGTGACCGAGCCGCTGATGTCGCCCGAAGCAGTTGAAGTGGCGACGGGAGCGGCTACCACCGCGCGCATGTTCCCCAATTTGCGACGGACGCCGCTGGCGCTGGCAGCGGCAGCGACGGTAACCGGTGCGGGTGCGGCAGTGATTGGCTTGAAGCGCTATTTCTGGCCCGATACCGCCGCGGCCACGCCGATCGCGCTGGCCGAACAGCTGGCCGTCGAGGTGGTTGGGTTGCCGGACGGCCACTGGGGCACCGCGCTGGACCTGGTACTGGGCGAACTGGAGCCCACTCCGCGTAGCGGTCGCACGCGGCGCGCGGCACCCGCCACCACCGCCTACCGCGCAGGCGAACAGGAAGCCGACCTGCAGCGGCACGGTGTGTCGACCGCGCAGCTGGATGCACTGCGCGCCGACCCTGCCCTGATGCAGCAGCTGCAGTCGCTGCGTCTGTGGTCGGTAGCGGTAGCGCGCGACATCGCCACGCAGCCCGGCTGGGAATGGGTGGCGCGATTGTCGGCCTCGGAACAGGAACTGCTGGTCGGCCACTGGCAGGCGCTGCGCAGGATCGCCCCCACCCTGGCGGCGGTGGACAACGCGGCCGATGCGGTGATGGGAGAACTGCTGCAGAAGGCGGGGTGGCAGGGAAACTGGATGGACATCGAAGTGCGCCTGCCGCACAAGGACGTGGCCGGGATGCAGGTGGACGACCGCCTGCCGCTGCTCGCGTACTGCCTGTCGCGGCCGCGCGCCGGTGAGGC
>NZ_JAGXKC010000530.1:0-252 GCF_019091045.1 Stenotrophomonas sp. GbtcB23
AGTCGCCTCCATGGCAACGAAGGCTGAGATAACGTCGAGCGAGGTCTCTGCCGTGCGAATCTGAGCGAGTTCCCCTGCGTATATGCTCCCCAATAGCGCCGCCATGGTGAGTACGTCTGAGCTCAGTTTTTCGTCAGACGGGGTGTCGTCGAAGCTGTAAAAGAAGGCGGCTGCCGTGGTCGATTCGTATGCTTTCGCCAAGCTCCCTTTGCCCAGCCGGAGCTGAAGCACGAGCCGGTTGTCAGCAGCCAG
>NZ_JAGXKC010000531.1:0-251 GCF_019091045.1 Stenotrophomonas sp. GbtcB23
TGGTGGGCCTGAGCGATTCGGCCAACCTGGTGGCGTTCTACGACAAGCACAACTGGCAGGTCCGTGCGGCCTACAACTGGCGCGACAAGTTCCTCAACGGCATCGGCGGCCAGGGTCCCAACCCGTACTACACCGATGATTACGGCCAGCTCGACCTCAACATCCGCTACGCGGTCAGCGAGCAGCTGTCGCTGAGCCTGGAGGGAATCCACCTCCCCCACGAGACCACGCGTACCTACGCCCGGCATACC
>NZ_JAGXKC010000532.1:0-251 GCF_019091045.1 Stenotrophomonas sp. GbtcB23
CCCAGTGATCGCAGTTCAGGTGCAGAAGCTGCTAGAGAGGAGTAGGGCATCCAGGGGCCGGAAAGAGGCGGTTTTCGAGGCACTGATGGCGACTCGGAATGCACCGCTATCCACAGAGCATGTCAGAGCGTTGAACATGATCGAGGTGACGTTCTACGGCAAGGGGCCGGGAAAAAGAAGCGCCAGTGTAGATCAGGTCCTCGTTCAATGGAGGTACTACCTCGGCTTCCTTTCCGATGTTCGGGTCGCCT
>NZ_JAGXKC010000533.1:0-251 GCF_019091045.1 Stenotrophomonas sp. GbtcB23
CTTCCAACCATTGATTGGCAGCTCTATACAATATACGAAATTTCGTAGCGTTTTCTGCGATTTTTCGAGAGGTTCAATAAATGAGCCCATTTATTTGGAGGAATACTTTTGGTTGGTAGAACGAGAGCGCAGAGCAAGACGGCAGGCGCCAGACGCAAGAGCGATGCGGGCAGCAGGATGCGGGTCGTGTCGAAGGAACCTATACACGTGCAGATCCTTCCGCATAGTCGCCGCGACATCGTGCTGATCCG
>NZ_JAGXKC010000534.1:0-251 GCF_019091045.1 Stenotrophomonas sp. GbtcB23
CTTCGCGCAGCGCACCATGGCCGTCGGCCGTTGGGTGTACGTGGCCCACCAGATCGCCAGCCAGCTGGTCGCGCGGCGCGACGCGCTGGACAGCCTCCTGGCCGGCCTCTCGCGCATGGACTTCCGTATCGCCTGGGTTGGCTGGACCCTGTCGATCATTGTCTGGGCCATCCGTTCGCTGGTGGATACCGCCTTCAGCGTGGTCGCCCTGTCCGAGCGCGCCTTGTCGCGTGAGATGGAATACCAGGCCG
>NZ_JAGXKC010000535.1:0-251 GCF_019091045.1 Stenotrophomonas sp. GbtcB23
GCCCGTTCAAGTCGACGCGTCAGCAGGTAGCGATGCGGGGGAACGCCGAAAGCCTCCTTGAACGATCGCGCGAAATGGGCCTCGGAAACGCCGCTCACCCGCGCCAGCCGCGGGACAGGCCACTCCTCGTGCGAGGCGGCGTCCATCCGGTCCTTCGCGCGCAGCAGGCGGCGCAACAGTTCAGGGGTCTGGCTTGTGCGCCCTCGCCCCTGTTTGCTCCCGTGCCCTGTTTTCAGGGGCTGCCCATCAGG
>NZ_JAGXKC010000536.1:0-251 GCF_019091045.1 Stenotrophomonas sp. GbtcB23
CGGTCGGCCGGAGGACAAGGATCTCTGGCTCGGCGATGGTGCTCACTGCAGCCTTGCGCTTTCCAGGGGAGATACGATCCTCGCGGTTGAGCCTGACATCAACTTCCACGCGGTCAATGAGGCACGGCCGAACTGGTTCCGCAGTCTCTTCGAGCGGCTCCGCGGCCAGATATTCAGGCTTTTGGGCGTCAGCTTCATCATCAATATGGCCGCTCTTGCCGTGTCGCTTTACACGATGGTGGGCTACAGCG
>NZ_JAGXKC010000537.1:0-251 GCF_019091045.1 Stenotrophomonas sp. GbtcB23
CACCCGGGCCAAGGTTTTCATACAGTATCAGGCCTCACACCGCCGCAGCCTATGAGCGCCCCCAGAGTGCGGCAGATCGAAGTGCCGGGCGTATTATTTCCCGGCTGAGCTGCGGCGAGGCTCTCATGAGCAACGCCGCAAGCGATCGAGATGGCATTCCCTCCGCCTGCAACGAGCAGGAAGCGAGCGCAGCACCATCACAAATACATCAAAGCAGATCAGCTGCGTGCTGCCTGATTGCCATCCAGCCA
>NZ_JAGXKC010000538.1:0-251 GCF_019091045.1 Stenotrophomonas sp. GbtcB23
AACGAAGGAACGGCGTTCCAACGCGACGATTCACAGTTCGATCGTCTGTTCCGGGACGGAGACACCTATGAAATCGGTTCTCTGATGGCCCATGTCCTGGATACGCCAGGCCACACACCCGCATGCATCAGCCATGTCATCGGCGATGCCGTCTTCGTCGGCGATACGCTGGTTATGCCGGACGGCGGCACGGCACGGGCGGACTTCCCCGGCGGGGACGCGCGTGTGCTTTACCGCTCCATCCAGCGACT
>NZ_JAGXKC010000539.1:0-251 GCF_019091045.1 Stenotrophomonas sp. GbtcB23
CGGCAGCACCAGAAGCGCAAACAGCAGAACGATGCTCGGAGTGAGGAGCAGAAGGGGAACATGGCGGGCGGAAAGCCAGGCACGGGATGATGTCGGGATCACCTTTCGTGAAACTGCCTGATCGCCTGTCGATGTCCGCATGTCTTGCGTTCTTCCAGTTGGAAACACGCCGCAGCGAAGCGTGCGGCGTGTTCACCTGTTGGAGGGCTTTCCCGTCAGCGGGTGCCCCACTGCGGCACCACTTCGAGGTT
>NZ_JAGXKC010000054.1:0-15933 GCF_019091045.1 Stenotrophomonas sp. GbtcB23
CGCGCCCCGCAGGCGCTCAAGCACCTGATCGGCTTCCACCAGGCCGAGGCGGGGCGGGGCGCCGGCATCGTCGACAATCACCGGCACCTGCACCTTGGGCTGCTCGCCCGGCAACGCGCCCGCTGCGGAGAGATCGACGCCTTCCATGCCCAGCCCGGCCGTTCGGAAGGGCACGATCCCGGTACGCAGCACCGAGTTGCGCATCAGCCGCACCGCGATGTCGTACGCCTGCCCGTAGCCGGTCTCGGCGATCTCGACAGGTTTGGAAAAAACGCTTTCCGAATCCACCACCACCGGTACCGGACCCACCGCGATCAGGTTCTCAAGGTGGATGTCGGTACCGCCGATCAGGCGTAGAACGGCCAGCCAATGGCCGAGGCCGCGATAATAGGTCTGTAGTGCCTGGTCGTCGGCGCAGTAGCGATGGGCGGCAAATTCGGCCCAGCCGTGGGTGCCGCGATCGATCACGCGGGGCACCCGCACCCGGTCCGGGTCATCGGGGAACACGCGGGCGAGGAAGCCATCCAGGGTGGCATCCACGCGCAGCGAGCGCGGCTTGTACATCACCGTGCCACCGTCGAACGTGAGCCTGGCCACGGTGCGTCCCCCGGCGTGCAGGTCACCCTTGCCCAGCGAAAGGCCAAGCAGGCGGCCGGCGGGGCGTTCGAGCAGGCCGTGCAGAAGGTCGCGGTCGGCGCGGATGCGTTCGGCCAGTTCGCTGATGGCGGCGCTCTGCGCCTGCAGCATGCGCTCGAAGCGCGACCACAGCACGGGGTAGCGCTGGTCCAGGTGCAGCCGAAATGCGTCGGTGCGGGCGACAGCCTCGAACTGCTGCAGCTGCAGGATGGGATCGCTCGCGGAAACCGCACCACTGCGGATCGCGGCATGCAGTTCGAGCAGCAGCAGGCGGTTGAGTTTCAACTGCGCATTGCCATGCAGGGCCAGGTCGGCCTCGGCACGGATCACGTCGATCTCGCCCAGGTCCAACCCAGGCGCGAGATCGAGAAGCGAATGGTCCAGGCGCGTAAGGATATCGGCCAGGAAGTGGCGCACGATGCGTGCGAATGAAGCGGCGGCGGTAGTGGCCATTGCGTCCCCTGCAGTCTGCCCAGCGTCCGGAATGCATCCAGGCGGCGCGCAGCCATGGCAGCTGCGCGCCGGTACAGGCTAGATCAGCAACACAGGCAATGGTTGACCACGGAAATGGTGGTGGTGCACTCACCGCCACCGCCGGTGATCATGGTGGGCGCTGCGCAGGTGAGCGCCGCATCGGTAGCGTTCTGTCCGTAGATGAAAAGCGAACCGGCCGGGTTGTCGCAGCCATCCACGCTGTCGGCACCGTTGAGCCAGCCTGAAACGACGTCGTCATTCAGTTGCATTGCGCTTTCTCCTGTTGTTTCAACATGAGGCGTTGAAGGCGCCGGTACACGGGCGCCTTTGGTCTACGGCCACTCCTTGGCATCAGGAAAAGCGAACGCGACACCGGGAGACGGGATTGGCCGCGTGGTTACGGTGAACCGAGTTTTAGGGGAAGTCAAACTGAGTAACCGCTCACATAAATAGTGTGATATGAACCGGGGAACTCTATTTAACCCAGCGAATCGAACTCAACGCGTCACGTAGTTTCTGTTTGGCGAGTTCATTGCTGAAAGGCTGCTCGCGCGGCGGGTCGTACACCTCCGGCCGGGTACCAGCCACGACCAGATCAATCGCATAGCAACGCCCATGCTGCACGGCGCGGTAGCTGTCGGCCGATACGTAGTGACTCATCGCTGCGTCGCCCACCGGGAAGTGGGTGAAGCTCACGCCGCCAATGTCGACCGTGTCGGCTGGCCCCGTAGCTTCTGCGGGTGGCGTCAGGCAGTCGGCGACGGCACCGGCGTCGTCGCTGCGTCCGACGCGAAGCTCGGCGGCTGTCACCTCGTTGGACCCGTCCAGCACCAAGGCAGCCAGTGGCGAACCGGTGCTGCCCGAGGCATCGAACAGTTTCCAGCCATCCAGCGACAGGTAGCTGCGGGTGAAATCCCTGCGCAGCTCCATGCCAGGCACTGCAGCCAGCGCGATGCCGGGCGGCGTTTCACTGAAGGCATAGGCGGGCCGTGACGATGTTGCACGCGCATCGTGGGTGACTGCCGCCTTCGCCGCACCTGGATCCCCGCCGGTAGGTTGTGGCGGTCCCTCCGCGTCGGGCGAAGGCGTACAGGCGGTAGACGCCAGCACGGCGGCCAGCAGCAGCGGACGAGAGGACAGGATGGGCATCGGAAGCGGCACCAGGGAAGGGAAACCCAAGCATGCGCCCGCCCAGGTTGCGCGGAGTGAAGCAGGCAGAAGCCTGGGTGCGATGGCCCCGTGAGCGGACTCTTGACGCGCACGCAGCGCAATGCCGGGAATACTGGCGACTCCCTCCTGCTGGAGCACGCCATGGCCCGTCGCAGGCGCCTCCGGATTGCCACCTTCAACGTCAACGGAATCAAGACGCGGCTTCCGCACCTGTTGGCGTGGCTGGAGAAAGAGAAACCCGACATCGTGGCGCTGCAGGAGCTCAAGGCCAGCCAGGATGCGTTTCCTGAAACCGAGATCCGTGACGCAGGCTACGGCTGCCTTTGGCAGGGGCAACGTGCCTGGAACGGCGTGGCGCTGCTGGCGCGTGGGCAGGACCCGATCGAAAGCCGGCGCGGGCTCCCGGGCGATCGCACCGATGACCAGAGCCGCTACCTGGAGGCGGCGGCGCACGGCGTGCTGGTGGGAGGTCTTTACCTGCCCAACGGCAATCCGCAGCCCGGGCCGAAGTTCGATTACAAGCTGAAGTGGATGCAGCGGCTGCACGAGCACGCGCTGGGACTGGTCGGCCTGCCGCATCCGGTCGCGTTGATCGGCGATTTCAACGTGGTGCCGACTGACGCCGATATCTACGACCCCAAGTCGTGGCGGCGGGATGCCCTGTTGCAGCCGGAGGCACGAGAGGCGTACGCCGGTCTGCTGGCACAGGGCTGGACCGACAGTCTCCGCCACGTCTACGGCGAGCAGACGATCTACACGTTCTGGGATTATTTCCGCCAGCACTACGAACGCGACCGTGGGCTTCGCATCGACCACCTGCTGCTGAACCCGGTGCTGGCCGACGGACTGAAGGATGCCGGTGTGGACCGCTGGGTTCGTGGTCTGGAGAAAGCGAGTGACCACGCGCCGACCTGGATCGAGGCGCTCGCTCCGCAATGATTGCAACGGAGGCGTGACAGCACGCGGCCGAGAATGAAGGATTCAGGCGGGCGGCGGCAGGCGCGAAGGTCATGATGCGAACGCATCTGCTCATGCCGTACAAGCATCGACAGCCTGCGACAAGCGCTGCATTGCAGGCACCTTGCGCCTGCGAAGCGTGGCGGGGTCACGATGTTGTCGCATCAAGTTCACGCGGTGTTTATTCCGCACACAGGTAGATTCCAACCAAGGTTCGCGCGCGACGTTTTCGGCGCCGCAGAAACCCCCGCCCTTGGCGCAATGCCGAGGGCACCCCCACCGCAGTACCACCTTCGAGATTTCCCCCCATGTCGCATCTGCGTCAGATCGCTGTTCCCGTGGCTTTGCCCGTTCCCGCTGGCGAGGAAGGCGGCGCACGCGTTCGTCGCACGCCCCGGCTGCGCGCCGTCGAGACCACCCCGCCGCCGCTCGGTCGTGTCGATCCGGCTCGGCGCGTCCTGTTCGTCACCTCCGAGATGGCGGACTACGTCAAGGCCGGCGGGCTGGGCGACGTTGCCGCGGCCCTGCCGCGTGCGCTGCGCACCCGATCGGATGTGCGGGTGCTGATTCCGGGCTACGACGAAGTCATCGCGGGGGCCCCGGACCTGCGGTTGGTGGGCCGCGTGCCGGCACGGGCCGGAATTCCCGCCTGCGACATCGGGGAGACGTTTGCGGGTGGCGTGCCGGTGCTGGTGCTGGTGTGCCCCGGGCTGTTCCAGCGAGGTGGCAGTCCATACGTGGATGGCAGCGGGCAGGACTGGAGTGACAACGCAGTGCGCTTTGCCGCGCTGTCGCGCGCCGCGGCGGTGATCGCCTGTGGCAATGCCGGCATGGAATGGCAGCCGGAACTGCTGCACCTGAATGATTGGCCGTGCGCACTGGCCGCCGCCTATCTGCGCTGGTACGGCTCGGACGTGCCCGCGCTGCTGACCGTCCACAACCTGGCCTACCAGGGGTTGTTCCCGCTTGAAGACGCCGCCGTGCTGGGCGTTTCGCCCGAGCAGGCCGAAAGCATCACCTTCCATGGCCGGCTGTCGTTCCTGCAGGCGGGCATCGTGCATGCCGACCATGTGAACACGGTCAGCGTGAGCTACGCGCGCCAGATCACCGGCCCCGAACAGGGCTGTGGGCTGGACGCGCTGCTGTCCGGTCACGCGGCGAGCGGTCGCTTGAGCGGCATCGTCAACGGTATCGACAGCAGCTGGGACCCGCGCACCGACCTGCACCTGAGCGAACACTTCGACCTGCACCGCTGGGAAGGCCGGGTCGCCAACAAGCGGCGCGTGCAGCGTGCGCTGGGGCTGCCGCACAGCGACGGGCCGCTGTTCGCGGTGGTCTCGCGCCTGGTCCACCAGAAGGGCCTGGACCTGAGCTGCGCGGTGGCGCACCAGATCGCCGCCGCGGGGGGCCAGCTGGCCATCATCGGCGGCGGAGAACCGCGCATCGAAGCGGAAGTGGCCGCGCTGTCGCGGCGGTTCCCCTCCAGCGTGGGCGTGTACCCCGGGTTCGACGAAGGCCTCGCCCGCAAGATGTTCGCCGGTGCCGATTTCCTGCTCATGCCCTCCCGCTTCGAGCCGTGCGGGCTGAGCCAGATGTATGCGCAGCGGTTCGGCTGCCTGCCGATCGCGCACGCCACCGGCGGCTTGATCGACACGGTGGAGGACGGCGTGACCGGCCTGCTGTTCAACTCGGCCGACGCCGATTCGCTGCGCCGCTGCGTGCAGCGTGCGTTCCGCACCTACCGCATCCCCGGGCTGCTGTCGGCCATGCGCCGCGCGGCCATGCTGCGGCCGAGCAGCTGGGACCTGGCCGGTACGGAGTACCTGAGGCTGTATGAGCGTGTGCTCGATGCGCGCGTGCCGGAGCTGCAGGCATGAGCGAGCACGCCTTCGTTGCGCGCGACGCCAGCCTCGCATCCGATCCGACCGAATCACCCGGCACTACGGACGACACCGCGCTCACTCCGGCGCAGCTCGACGCACTGCGCAGCGGCGACCCGGACGCCGCCCGTCGGCTGCTGGGCGCGGTGGCCACCGGAAACGGCGGGGTGCGCTTCGCCGTGTGGGCGCCCAATGCCAGCCGGGTGGCCGTGGTAGGCGATTTCAACGGCTGGGACGCGGAGCGGCACCCGCTGCACCTGCATCCCGAAGCGGGGGTCTGGGAAGGCTTCGTGCCGCGCGTGGCGGCCGGTGCCCGCTACAAGTTCGCGGTCACGGCAGGGGACGGAAGCTCGGTGGCGTTCAAGGCCGACCCGATGGCGCGTGCCTGCGAACTGCCGCCCGACACGGCCTCGCGCGTTGCCGGTCCGGCCACGCACGCCTGGCAGGATGGCGCGTGGATGGCCGCACGCGGCGTGGCCGGGGGCCAGGCCATTTCAGTCTATGAAGTGCACGCGGGTTCCTGGCGCCGCGATGCGGACGGCCAGCCGCTCGGCTGGTCGGCGCTGGGCGATGCATTGATTCCCTACGTGAAGGCCCTCGGTTTCACCCACATCGAGCTGCTGCCGGTCAGCGAGCATCCCTTCGGCGGGTCCTGGGGCTACCAGCCGCTGGGCCTGTTCGCGCCGACCGCGCGCCACGGCGGCCCGGAAGACTTCGCGGCATTCGTCGACCGCTGCCACGTTGCGGGGTTGGGCGTGATCGTCGACTGGGTGGGAGCCCACTTCCCGAGCGACGCACACGGCATGCAGCGCTTCGACGGCACCGCGCTGTACGAGCACGAGGACCCGCGGCTGGGCCTTCATCCGGACTGGAACACGCTGATCTACAACTACGGACGCACCGAAGTGGCCGCGTTCCTGATCGGCAGCGCGCTGGAGTGGATCGAACGCTTCCACATCGACGGGCTGCGCGTGGATGCGGTGGCCTCGATGCTGTACCGCGACTACAGCCGCGCCGAAGGCGAATGGCTGCCGAACGTCAACGGCGGTCGCGAAAACCTGGAGGCGGTGGCCTTCCTGCGCCAGTTCAATGAGGCGATCCGGACGCGCTTCCCGGAGGTGCTGGTCATGGCCGAGGAATCCACCGCGTGGCCGGGCGTTACCGCACCGGCCAACGCGAACGGCCTGGGGTTCACCCACAAATGGAACATGGGCTGGATGCACGACACCCTCGCGTACCTGCGCCGCGATCCGATCCACCGTGGCCACCACCACGGCGAAATGACGTTCAGCGCCATCTACGCCTTCAGCGAGCGCTTCATCCTGCCGCTGTCGCACGACGAAGTGGTGCACGGCAAAGGCTCGCTGCTGGCGAAGATGCCGGGCGAGCGTGCGCAGCAGTTCGCCAACCTGCGGGCCTGTTATGGGTTCATGTGGGCGCACCCGGGCAGCAAACTGCTGTTCATGGGCGGCGAGTTCGCCCAGCCGGCGGAATGGAACCACGACGCTGCCCTGGACTGGGACAGCGCGGCGCAGCACGAACATGCCGGCGTCGCCCGGCTGGTCGGCGACCTCAACCGCTTGCTGCAGCAGGAACCGAGCCTGCGCCTGGCCAACGATGACGATGCCGGATTCGAGTGGAGCGTCAGCGATGACCACCAGAACAGCGTGCTTGCGTTCGTGCGCCATCCTCCGCGCGGCGAAGGCCGGGCGACGCTGGTGGTCTGCAACTTCACCCCGGTGGCGCGGCATGGCTACCTGCTGGGGGTGCCGTCCGCCGGTGACTGGGTGGAGATCCTCAACACCGACAGCGCGTTCTATGGCGGCAGCAACCTGGGCAATGAAGGTCGCGTGGCGACCATCGCGCAGTCGATGCACGGCCATGCGCATTCGCTGCCGTTGACCCTGCCGCCGCTGTCGGTGCTTTACCTGCAGGCCAGGGAATGAGTGCAGCGCAGGTGCGGTGGGGAGCCTGGCAGGATACGGACGGCGGTTGGCGTTTCGCACTGTGGGCACCGGCGGCCACGTCGGTGGATCTGCTGCTGGAAGACCAGGTGCTGCCCATGCAGGGCAGCGACGACGGCTGGTTCGCGCTGACGGCGCCGGGTGCGCCCGGGATGCGCTACCGCTACCGCATCGACGGCGGCGACGCGGTGCCTGATCCGGCCTCGCGCCAGCAGCCTGACGGCCTGTTCGGACCCAGCGCGCTGGTGGCCGACGACTTTGACTGGCAGCATCCCGACCGGTCCGGCCGGCCGTGGCACGAGGCGGTGATCTACGAGGTGCACGTGGGCGCCGCCGGCGGGTCGTTCAACGCCGTGCGCGATCAGCTGCCGAAACTGGCCGACCTCGGGTTCACCGCGATCGAGCTGATGCCGGTGGCCACTTTTCCGGGTGAGCGCAACTGGGGCTACGACGGCGTGCTGCAGTATGCGCCTGCGCCCGCCTACGGCACGCCTGACGAGCTCAAGGCTCTGGTCGATGCCGCCCATGGCCTGGGGATGATGATGCTGCTGGACGTGGTGTACAACCATTTCGGGCCCGACGGCAATCCGCTGCCGGCCCTGGCGCCGGGGTTCTTCCGCAGCGATCTGTGCACCCCGTGGGGCAACGCGGTCGACTTCCGCCGCCCCGAGGTGCAGTGCTACTTCATCGACAACGCGGTGATGTGGATGCGCGATTACCGGTTCGATGGCGTCCGCCTCGACGCGGTGCACGCCATTCACCCGCTGGCGTTCCTGAACCAGCTGCGTGACCGGGTGCGGGCGGCGCTGCCCGGCCGCGAGGTGCTGCTGGTGCTGGAGAACGAGAACAACCAGTCGGCGTTGCTGGCCAGCGGGTTCACCGCGCAGTGGAATGACGACTTCCACAACGCCTTGCATGTGCTGCTGACCGGGGAGCATGAGGGCTACTACGGCGACTACGCCGACGACCCTTCCGGCCGCCTGCGCCGGGTACTGGCCGAAGGCTTTGCCTGGCAGGGCGAGACCACCCGCCGTGGGCGTGAGCGGGGCGAACCCAGCGCGGGCATTCCGCCGCAGCAGTTCGTGGTCTTCTGCCAGAACCACGACCAGACCGGCAACCGTGCGCAGGGCGAGCGCCTGCTGCAACTGGTGGGGCCGCGCCGGAACGCGTTGGCGATGGCATTGACCGCCTTGACGCCGATGATTCCGATGTTCTTCATGGGCGAGCCCTGGGGCGCGCGCTCACCGTTCCTATATTTCACCGACCACCGCACGCCGCTGGACGAGCAGGTGCGCGAGGGCCGCCGCGCCGAGTTCGCGCACTTCAGCAGCTTCAAGGATGAGCACCGACGTGCGCTGATTCCGGATCCGAATGCGCCGACCACCCTGGCCATGTCCTGCGCCCCGTGGCCGACGGAAGACGATCCCGACGCCGCGGCCTGGCTGACCTGGTTCCGGGACCTGCTCAAGGTGCGCGCGGCCTGGCTCGGCCCCGCCGCCAGTGCGCAGTCGCTGGGTGCCGATGTGCTGGCGCCGGGCGTGCTGCGCGCTGGCTGGCAGCTGCCCGGAGCGCAGTGGTGGATCGCGTTCAATGCCAGCGATGCCACCGTGCCGGTGACGTTGCCGGCCGGCCGCGAAGTATTCCGGCTCGGCCCACCGCCCGACGAGGAGGGAATGGCGCCCGACAGCCTGTACGCCGTGGTGGTGGCTGCACCATGAGCACGCAACCGGGATTGGGCGCATTGGCGGAGGCGGTCGGCCTCGCCGTGGACTGGGTGGATATCGCCGGGCGTCCGCAACGCGTGGATGACGCGGTACTTGGCGCGATCCTCGACGCCCTGGAGATTCCCAACGCCACGCCCGCGCAGCGTCGCGAGGCGCTGTCCGCGTTGGGGTCGCGCCGCCAGGTCCCGCTGCTGCGCACTGCCGTGGTCGGGGCGCCGGTGGATGCCGGCGCCGCAGGTGCGCCCTGCGTGTGGGAAGACGAGGACGGCAGCCGGGAGGACGGCCACACCAATGCGGCGGGGCAGGCGACGGCGCCGGCACGTCCGGGCTACTGGACCCTGGCCTGTGGTGCACACACGCAGCGTGTTGCGGTGGCACCTCTGCGGTGTTTCGGGGTCCACGATGCGGTGAGCCGCGCGCATCCGTGGGGACTGGTCCTGCAACCGTATGCGGCCCGTGGCCCACACGATGGCGGTACCGGCGATACCGCTGCCTGCGCGGCGTGGGCGCGGCAGGCGGGCGCGGCCGGCGCGGATGCGCTGGCACTCGGGCCGGTGCACGCCGCCGGCGGCATGGACGCAGACTACAGTCCCTATTTCCCGGGCGACCGGCGCTTCCTGGAGGCGGTGTACGCCGCACCGGTCGACCAGTTCGGTGATGCGGCGCTGCAGGTGCTGGAGCGCGACCCCGCGTTGCGCGAGCAGCTCGCCGCACTGCGCGCCGCACCCCTGATCGATTGGCCGGCGGCGGCGATGGCCAAATGGGCATGGCTGGCCGCGGTGCGCGGCGCGATCTCCGATGACGCAGAAGCGACCAGCGACCTGCAGCGTTTCGTCAGCGACGGTGGCCCGGCGCTGGCGCGGCATGTGGCGTTCATGCATCCGCGCCTGGGCCTGTCGTCGTCGCTGTACCTGTTCGGACAATGGATGGTGAGCCGCGGCTGGCAGCGTGCACAGGCGCAGGCGCGCGCGAGCGGCATGGGGCTGGGCCTGATTGCCGACCTCGCAGTGGGCTTCGATCCCGCCGGCGCTGAAGCCGACGCCGCCGGCAGCGCACTGCTGCGCGGGCTGGTGCTCGGTGCGCCGCCTGATAGATTCTGCGCTGCGGGCCAGGTCTGGGGCGTAACCAGCTATTCGCCGCACGGGCTGGCCGAGCGGGGCTTCGCACCGTTCATCGCGCTGCTGCGTGCGGTGATGCGCGACCGTAGCGGGATCCGGATCGACCACATCCTCGGATGGCAGCGGTTGTGGGTGGTGCCCGATGGCGCCGGGGCAGGACAGGGCGCCTACCTGCGGTATCCGCTGCAGGACCTGCTCAACATCGCCGCGATCGAATCGTGGCGCAGCCGCTGCATCGTGATCGGCGAGGATCTCGGCGTGGTGCCTCCGGGCATCCGCCAGACGCTGGCCGCACGCGGCGTGCTGGGCATGGATGTACTGCCCTTCGCCCGCGATGAGAACGGCGGGTTCCTGTCGCCCGGGGCATGGCGGGCGGATGCCGTGGCGATGACCGGCACCCACGACCTGCCGACGCTGGTCGGCTGGCGACGGGGGCTGGATCTTGGCTGGCGGCACCGGCTCGGCGAGCTGGACGAGGAGGGACTGCGGCAACAGGCCGCCGAGCGCAGCGCCGATATCGCGCGCCTCGATGAAGCCATGAAAGGGCATGCCCTGGATGAGATATCCGGCCGCCGCGCGGCGCTGGAATACGTCGGCGCCAGTCCGGCGGCGCTGGCGCTGCTGCCGGTGGAAGACGCGCTGGGCATGGCCGAGCAGGTCAACCTGCCGGGGACGGTAGGGGTCCACCCGAACTGGCGCCAGCGCCTGCCCACGGTCGGGGTCGAGCACACCTTGGAGGACGCCATGCAACGTTTCGCTACCGCCCGCGCGCAGGTGGGCCCATGAGCCGGGTGCGCGCCACCGCGCGCCTGCAGCTGCATGCAGGATTTACCCTGGACGATGCCGCGCGCCAGGTGGAGTACTACGCCGTGCTGGGGATCAGTCACCTGTACCTGTCGCCGATCTGGCGCGCCGTGCCCGGGTCGACCCATGGGTACGACGTGGTGGACCCGACCGAAGTGAACCCCGAGCTGGGAGGCGAACGTGCCCTGCGCGCGCTTGCCGACCGGGCGCGGGCGAGTGGCATGGGGCTGGTGCTGGACATCGTGCCCAACCACATGGCCGCGCACGCGGACAACCGCTGGTGGTGGGACGTGCTGCAGCATGGCCGGGCCAGCCCGTATGCCCACTGGTTCGACATCAACTGGAAGGCGCCGCTGGCAGGCGGCGCGCTGCAGCTGCCGATCCTGGATCGACCGCTGGACGCGGCCATCGAGGACCGCATGCTGCGCGTAGAGCAGGAGGCTGGCGTTGCGGTGCTGCGTCACCACGAGGCGCGGTTGCCGCTGGCGCCCGGCACGGTGCCCGATGCCGCCCCTGCCGATCTGCGCAGCGTCATCGAGGCCCAGGCCTACCGCCCGCTCTGGTGGCGGCTGGGCGACGACCGCTTGAACTACCGGCGCTTCTTCACCATTTCCAGCCTGGTCGCCCTGCAGGTGCACCACGACGCGGTGTTCGACACCGTGCACCGCCTCCCGCTGGCGTTCCTGGCCGAAGGGCTGGTGGACGGCCTGCGCGTGGACCACGTGGACGGCATTGCCGACCCGCAGGCCTACCTGCAGCGACTGCGCACCGCGATGGACAGCGCCTGCGCCACGCACGGCGTTGCGCCCCTGCTGTGGGTGGAAAAGATCCTCGCGCCGGACGAGGAACTGCCGGCGTCGTGGGCCTGCGACGGCACCACCGGCTACGATTTCATGGACCAGGTCTCGGCCTGGCTGCACGACGCGTCGGGCGAGGCGCCGCTGGCCCGGCAGTGGCAGCAGGCCACGGGGCGCACCATGTCGTTCAGCGAGGAAGAACGGCGGGCGCGCGATGAAATGCTGGCGCGTGGCCTGCGCAGCGAGTTCGACACACTGCTGCGGCACCTGCTGCGCATGGAGCGCGCCGCGTTGCCGGCCAGCGCCCGGTTCGGGCGTGCGCTGCTGTCGCGTGCGTTGACCGCGCTGCTGGTGCGGTTCCCGGTTTATCGGACGTATGCCACGCCAACCTGTTTCGACGAACCCGACCAGCGTCGCTGGGACGCGGTGCTGGACAGCGTGGCGCGCGAGGTACCGGCGGATACAGCGCTGGCGGCGGGCTGGATCGCCGCCTGCTTCCGCGACGACGCTGGCGATGCGCGCGCACGCGCCACGCTGCGGCGGCGCTTCCAGCAGCTCAGCGCGCCGCTCAACGCCAAGGCGGTGGAGGACCGCGCGTTCTACCGCTACGGCGTGCTGCTCTCGCGCAACGAGGTGGGCAGCCGTCCCGACCATTTCGCCCTGTCCACGCGTGCCCTGCATACGCGCACGCTGATGCGCGCCCATCGCCACCCGCAGGCCATGCTGGCCACGGCCACCCATGACCACAAGCGCGGTGAAGACAGCCGTGCGCGGTTGGCGGTGCTGTCCGAGCAGCCGCAGTGGTGGGGCAGGCTGGTGCGGACATTGGATCGTCGCGCTGCACGCGTCGGGATGGCCCTGCCGCCGCCGGCGGTGCGCCACATGCTGTGGCAGACCCTGCTCGGCGCGTGGCCGATGCAGGGCCTGCACGATCCGCGCAGTTTCGCGGAAAGGGTCGTGCAGTGGCAGCTGAAGGCGTTGCGTGAGGCCGATCTGTTTTCCTCCTGGACAGACCCGGATACCGCCTTCGAGGCGCGCACGCAGGCCTTCATCGAACAGCTGCTGCTGCACCCGGCCACGGCCTCGCTGCGCGGCACCCTCCAGCAGGCGGCCGAGCATGTCGGTGCCGCCGGCGCCCGCAACGGGCTGGCCCAGCTGGCGCTGCGGCTGACCCTGCCGGGCGTGCCCGACCTGTACCAGGGCACCGAGGGCTGGGACCTGTCGCTGGTGGATCCGGACAATCGCCGCGAGGTGGACTACGCGCAGCGCCGCGCCTGGCTCGACGATGCACGCCGCTGGCCGCAGCTGCTGGCGCACTGGCAGGACGGCGCGGTCAAGGCGCGCCTGCTGCGGCACGTGCTGGCCCTGCGACGCGAACAGCCGGCGCTGTTTGCCGAAGGCACCTACCAACCCCTGCATGCGGACCGCGAGGTGGCGATGCTGGCCTTCCAGCGCGAACACGCCGGCCAGCGGCTGCTGGTGGCGGTGGCGCGCCACACCGCGGCGCAGCCTGCCCGGCAGGGCGCGGCGCTGTCCGCTTCGCATTGGGGCGGGGCAACCCTGACGGTCCCGCCCGGGCATTACCGCAACCTGCTGACCGGCGCGGCGCTGGTCAGTGATGGAACTCCCCTGCGCCTGCGGCAGCTGTTCGACGGCAGCCCGGTCGCGATTCATTCAACCTGCTGAGATACGACGATGGACGAGCAACAGAAAGCCGAACGCACCCGGGAACTGGCCCGGCAGATCTGGGAGGCGGAAGGCCGCCCGGAAGGACAGTCGGCACGTCATTGGCAGATGGCCGAGCGGCTGGTCGCCGCCGAGATCGAAGCGCTCCTGCACGACCAGGAGGTGCCGCGATGAGTACCGGCAACGGCGCAGGACATACCCGGGTCAGGGCAGGGCGACCGTACCCGCTGGGCGCCACCTGGGATGGGTTGGGCGTCAACTTCTCGCTGTACAGCCGGCACGCCACGCAGGTGGAGCTGTGCCTGTTCAATGAACGCGGGCGCGAGGTAGAGCGGATCCGCCTGCCCGAATACACCGATGAGATCTGGCACGGTTACCTGCCGGACGCGCGGCCCGGCCAGCGCTATGGCTACCGCGTGCACGGGCCGTACGCGCCGGAGGCCGGCCACCGTTTCAACCCGAACAAGCTGGTGATGGACCCGTACGCCAAGCAGCTGGTCGGGCAGATGAAATGGGCGCCGCACCTGTTCGGCTACACCCTGGGCCACAAGGACAAGGACCTGAGCTTCGACCGGCGCGACAGCGCGGCCTACGTGCCGCGCTGCGTGGTGGTCGATCCGGCGTTCACCTGGGGCGCCGACCGCAGCCCGTCCACGCCGTGGGACCGGACGGTCATCTATGAGGCGCACCTGCGCGGGTTGTCGATGCAGCACCCGGCCGTGCCCGAGGCCATGCGCGGCACCTTCTCGGCGCTGCGTTCCGACGCGCTGTCCGACCACCTGCGCCAGCTGGGCGTGACCGCACTGGAACTGCTGCCGGTGCATGCGCACGTGGACGACCAGTACCTGGTCGAGCGCGGACTGAAGAACTACTGGGGCTACAACACGCTGGGCTTCTTCGCGCCAGATCCGTCCTTCCTCTCCACCAGCACCATCGCCGAGTTCAAGCAGATGGTGGCCAGCCTGCATGACGCCGGGCTGGAGTTGATCCTGGACGTGGTCTACAACCACACCGCCGAGGGCAACGAACTGGGTCCGACGCTGTCGTTCAAGGGCATCGACAACGCCAGTTACTACCGCCTCGCCGACGACCGCCGTTATTACATCAACGACACCGGCACCGGCAACACGTTCGACCTGACCAACGCCGGCGCACTGCGCATGGTGATGGACTCGCTGCGCTACTGGGTGCAGGACATGCACGTCGATGGCTTCCGTTTCGACCTGGCCACCATCCTCGGGCGCGAACGCGCGGGCTTCGATCCGTCCGGCAGCTTCCTCGATGCGGTGCGCCAGGACCCGGTGCTGAGCCAGGTGAAGCTGATCGCCGAACCCTGGGACATCGGGCCCGGCGGGTACCAGCTGGGCAACTTCGCGCCGGGCTGGGCCGAGTGGAACGACCGCTTCCGCGACAACCTGCGCGCGTTCTGGAAGGGCGACGAAGGCCAGCTCTCCGAGTTCGCCACGCGCCTGATGGGCTCGGCGGACCTGTTCGACCACAACGGGCGCCGGCCGTCGGCGTCGGTCAATTTCGTGACCGCGCACGATGGGTTCACCCTGCACGACCTGGTGAGCTACAACGACAAGCACAACCTGGACAATGGCGAGGAAGGCCGCGACGGGACCGACCACAACATTTCCTGGAACCACGGCGCGGAGGGGGCAACCGACGACCCCGGCATCCTGGCGCTGCGTCGCCGGCAGATGCGCAACCTGCTGGCCAGCCTGCTGCTCGCGCAGGGCACGCCGATGCTGCTGGCCGGGGACGAGTTCGGCCGCACCCAGAACGGCAACAACAATGCGTACTGCCAGGACAACCCGATCAACTGGATTGACTGGGAGCGCGCGGCGAGCGAAGAAGGCCAGCAGCAGTCGCTGTTCGTACGCCGCCTGCTGGCGTTGCGCAGACGCTACCCGCAGCTGCGTCGCAGCCGCTTCCTCGACGCCCGCGACGGCCACGGCACCGACGCCGCGCACTGGATCCGCCCGGACGGCCAGCCGATGCAGGAAGGCGACTGGCACGCACCGCAGCAGCGGGCCTTGATGCTGCAGCTGCCGGCGATGCCCGCCGATGGCGACGGCAACGGCAACGGGGTGGAGGGCATCCAGCTGTTGCTGCTGGTCAATGCCGCCGCCGAGCCGCAGGCCTTCGTGCCGCCGCCGCTGGACAACACGCCCTGGCGGCTGTTGATCACCTCCGTCTACGACGCGCCGGTGCAGGCCGACGAGCAGGGGCACTGGCACCTGCCGGACCGCGCCATCGCGTTGCTGGCCAGCCGGGGCAGCAGCACGCACTAACCGCGTTGCACCGCCAGTAGAAGTACTGAGGCCCGCGCTGCGCCGCAGCGCGCATGATGGGAATGAACGGGGGCGGCCGCTTGGCGGTGCGCCCTGCGTTCAGACAACAGACTTCCCAACGCCAGGGTGGCGCCATGCAGTGCCTGCGGTGCGCGCGACGCTGTCTCCCGGCTGCAGGGGTGCTGCTGCCCGCCTTGTTGCTCGCCGGCTGCGTGCAGGGGCCGGCGTATGTACGACCCACGGTGCAGGTACCGTCGCACTATCGTTTTGCTTCCACGCCACTCCGACCGGATCCGGTCGCAACGCTGGCGGAGGTGCCGCGCTGGTGGCGCCACTTTGGTGATGCGCAGCTCGACGCGCTGGTCGACGAGGCATTACGCGCCAACCATGATCTCGGCATCGCCACGGCGCGGGTGGACGAATTCG
>NZ_JAGXKC010000540.1:0-251 GCF_019091045.1 Stenotrophomonas sp. GbtcB23
CCTTCTTACATGCTTTATTTCCTCATTACCTTTGCTGCACACCTTTACGAACACGCGTTCAAGTTAAGCTTTTCAAGTTCCATTCTTATCGTACGAAAGATTTGTCGAAACCAACGTTTTAATCCGCTGCACTAATTCACCCCCCCCCCTCTTAGTGCCGCTCCGATCCTAACAGCCAGGTGGTGGCACCGCTAGTCTGGGCGGTGGCACCGCCCAGCACAACCCCCCAGGTGACGGTACCGCTAGACTGG
>NZ_JAGXKC010000541.1:0-250 GCF_019091045.1 Stenotrophomonas sp. GbtcB23
ATCATCCCTCCCGGCCTGTAATGCCGCGGCAATTCTTCACTTCCATTGTTTCCTCGAAATCCGCTGCTGCGGTTTTCTGCCGATCTAAAACAGGAGTTCATTTAGTGATCCAAGACAACCAGCATTATCGGAAAGACAGCAGCCACAATATGGTTGCGAAGGTTCGTTGGGCTTACGGTTTCAAACGAGGAACACGGCGTGTGAGGATTTCGATCACGGTATCGATCATCGTTTGGGTGCTGTTTCCGGT
>NZ_JAGXKC010000542.1:0-250 GCF_019091045.1 Stenotrophomonas sp. GbtcB23
TGGGTCTTAGCTTCGAGCGGGTCAGCGGACACTGAAGCGCGACGCCTGCGTGAGCCTATCAACGTTCATTGAGCACCAGTAGTGCGCAATTCTGGTAAGCACTGTCGCTGCCTGGCGTAATCCTGAGGCCAGGTGTGATGCGATGATGCATTTGTCTCGGGATTTCGTTGGCGCGCGGCACTTAAAGCGATTTCCGTGTTGATTGGTATAGGCCTGTGGTAAGGATTTTCAACAACTCCCCTGGTGGAAC
>NZ_JAGXKC010000543.1:0-250 GCF_019091045.1 Stenotrophomonas sp. GbtcB23
GGACACGAGCTGTGGGATCTTCAGTGATAACGATCTTGGAAATCCCAGTTCTGTAGATAGTGCGGATCGTCGCAAGATATTTCGTGCTGACGGTCCGTGCGCTCAATCCTCGCTCATGTCGAAGATGCTCAGTATAGTTCGCGACATCCCTAGCGGTCACACGCGTTGCGGAACCGTGGCCGACAAATTTGATAAAGTCCTCAATCTTCTGGCGGAAATCCTCGACCGTCCGAAGGGACTTCCCTTCTGC
>NZ_JAGXKC010000544.1:0-250 GCF_019091045.1 Stenotrophomonas sp. GbtcB23
GGGCGCCAATGACCGCACGGCTCGCGATGTGGTGGGCTTCCTCAAGAAGGGTAAGTTCATTCCCAACAACAGCATAACCGTCAACAAGCCGGGTGGCGGTCACGCGGTTGCCTTGAACTACACGATCGGCCATTCCGGAGACCCGAATTATCTTCAGGTCGTCGGCGGAGTGATCCTATCGAACAACATCCTTGGACGCAGCCCGAACAAATATACCGACGTAACGCCGATCGCGATGCTATTCGATGAG
>NZ_JAGXKC010000545.1:0-250 GCF_019091045.1 Stenotrophomonas sp. GbtcB23
AGGGATCCGGCTCCTTCGTGGTGGACGGAGAAACAATCGAGCTTGAATCGAGGATGCCGTGATGAGCATTCCGGTCAGCTCCACCGGCAGAATGGCAGAGCATGAACCGCCGCCAAGACTGCCGATGCCGGCTGCGGCAGGCGTCAACCCGACCGGGGCTGCGAAATTACGCGAATATGCCGGCCTCCCCGTCCAACAGGGCGAAGGCCGTTTTCCCTCGCGCTGATTTCATCAGGCCGGCGGCGTGGTC
>NZ_JAGXKC010000546.1:0-250 GCF_019091045.1 Stenotrophomonas sp. GbtcB23
CTATACGGAAATCAGTGGGTTTGGGGCATTCGGAAAGAAAAATGACATTTTTTTAAAACCCCTGTTGACTTGTTCTCTGCGGTCCCTCTATAAGCCGTGTCACTGACGAGGGCGGCGGCGCTGCTGGCGACGAAGTCCTTTGTTCTGGTAAAATCCTTTAAGATTGGCGAATGCTGATTGTGGGCCGGGTTGAGGTTTGGCTCTGAGGGATTGACGTTTCGGGCTTATGTTAGAGGCTTGTTGGCGTCTG
>NZ_JAGXKC010000547.1:0-250 GCF_019091045.1 Stenotrophomonas sp. GbtcB23
ACAATGCGCGGGCGAGGTCCGCCGCATGTGTGAGATAATGTAATTCTCATTCGCAGCCGAATTTGCTGTCGACTACGGCAAGTCATTTGATCAGATGGGCATCGAAGAAGTCGAGGGCGTCGTGAAGTGGTACTATGGCCACATT
Organism: Stenotrophomonas sp. GbtcB23; assembly: GCF_019091045.1. Lineage (NCBI taxonomy): Bacteria > Pseudomonadati > Pseudomonadota > Gammaproteobacteria > Lysobacterales > Lysobacteraceae > Stenotrophomonas > Stenotrophomonas sp. GbtcB23. Next base: position 146 of record NZ_JAGXKC010000547.1, read on the forward strand.
GACGGGCGCGCTTACAGCGATGCTTTTGCCGCCGCCGTGGCACCGTACTTGGAGAGAAGGAAGCAGGGTATTCGCGCCATTTGGCGGCATCGATACGAGTAGGGC
>NZ_JAGXKC010000548.1:0-250 GCF_019091045.1 Stenotrophomonas sp. GbtcB23
TGACCCTGTCGAAGGGGGCGTGTTCCTCATCGATGACGACGAAGTCGAATCCGATTGCCCCCAGAATTTCGATCGAATGGGTGGTGGGGGTTTTAATGAAGGAGCCGAGAAGGGTTACGCGCGCCGTGAAACGCTGACGGAAGTCGGACTGGCGCGCCATTGACATAAGCCTGAGTTCTCCCTACTGTATCGCTGTTCAGAACAGTTTTCTGTTTATAGAGCTTTTCCACTGCCGCCCCGGGAGTCTGTC
>NZ_JAGXKC010000549.1:0-250 GCF_019091045.1 Stenotrophomonas sp. GbtcB23
CCATGATAGGCGTACCGATGGATCTCGGTGTCGCAAACCGTCCTGGCTCGCGGTTCGGACCGAGGGCGTTAAGAACCATCGAACGTATCGGCCCGTATAATCATGTCCTCGAAACTGCGCCTGTCTTCGATTCTCGGGTAGCTGATATCGGCGACGTGCCGTTCCGTAGCCGCTATCGATTGGAAACAAGCCATGAGGATATTGAGAAGCGGTTCAACCAGATCGTAGAGGCTGGGGTCCTGCCGCTTGC
>NZ_JAGXKC010000055.1:0-15674 GCF_019091045.1 Stenotrophomonas sp. GbtcB23
ATGAAGATGCGGCGACCATCGGTCTTGAAGCGGGTACTGGTAAAGGGGTACTGCACGCCCAGACGTACCCGCAGTTCTTCAATCGTGTGGCGGATCACTTTCAACGGAACGCCGGTGGCGGCAAACGTCTGGATAAAGCGCGCTTCGATCAGGTCGCGGAATCCGAGGCCATCGATACCTATCTCTGCCAGCTGGGACGTCCACAGGGGTGCATGGGCGGGTTGGCCGTCATGGCGTGGGCCGTAGCCCTTCAGCCATCGTCGCAGCTGCGCGGGCTTGCCCCCGATGAAGCGGGCGGCGTCTGCATACGAGTACAGGCCGATGCCAAAGCCAAGGGATTCCAGTGATTGCGCGGCGATACCCACGGTAAAGATCCTTCCTGAAACAACCGACGTCCAGCCGATCCTACGCCGGGACATCGGGTAGCAAGTGCGACGCCCGGCTACCTTCGCATATGAAGACAGCGCCTATGACCGAAAACGGGTGCGCCGTCATGGAATGCGGGGGAAGATGGTGCGCCCGGAGGGATTCGAACCCCCGACCAATGGCTTCGGAAGCCACTACTCTATCCGGCTGAGCTACGGGCGCATCTTGAAGAACCGCCGCACCACCGGCGGGCCGGGGTGGGCATCGCAGCGCCATGAGGCGGTGCGGGACGGGCATTCTATCCGTAAACGCGGCGCAGGTCTGCCCCCTTGGACGAAACAGCGCTTCCGGTGCCGGGGAAGGGGCCTTGGCGGTATCCTTTGCGCATGGCTTACGAACGTTTTGACGCCCCCGCGGGCGCACCGCCCTCGCGCTGGGGCCAGTACTGGAAACTGATGCGCGCCGATCGCCCGATCGGCACCCTGCTGCTGCTGTGGCCCACCTGGTGGGCGCTGTGGCTGGCCGCCGGCGGGCTGCCGCCGCTGTGGATCCTGTTCGTGTTCACCGCCGGGGTATGGCTGACGCGTTCGGCCGGCTGCGTGATCAACGATTACGCCGACCGCTGGCTGGACCCGCATGTGAAGCGCACCAAGGACCGCCCCCTGGCCAGCGGCCGGGTGTCCGGCCGCGAGGCGCTGCTGCTGTTCGCCGGGCTGATGCTGGTGGCGTTCGCGCTGGTGCTGACCCTGAACGCGCTGACCATCGGTATGAGCTTCATCGGCATCTTCCTGGCCGCCAGCTACCCCTACCTCAAGCGCTACACCCACCTGCCGCAGGTGTACCTGGGCATGGCCTTCGGCTGGGGCATTCCGATGGCGTTCGCCGCCATCCAGGGCGAAGTGCCGGTGATCGGCTGGCTGCTGTATGGCGCCAACATCCTCTGGTCCACCGCGTACGACACCTGGTACGCCATGGTCGATCGCGACGACGATCTGAAGATGGGCTCGCATTCCACCGCCATCCTGTTCGGGGATCTGGACCTGGTGATCCAGGGAATCCTGTACACGCTGTTCCTCGGCACGATGGCGCTGGTGGGCGTGCGCGGCGGGCTGGGTCTTTACTACTGGTTGGGCGTGGCGGTGGCTGCCGGGCTGATTGCTTACGAATTCTGGATCGCGCGAAAGCGTGAGCGCGACCCCTGCTTCAAGGCGTTCCTGCACAACAACTGGGTGGGCGCGGCGTTGTTTGCGGGTATTGCGGCGGCACTGGCGCTGGGTTGAGCTGCCGGGTCGCCCGACCAACGGTCGGGCGCTACCCGATCCGTGCGCGCTGGCGCCTGGCCGGTAGGTCACGACCGTTGGTCGAGACGCCGCGGTCCGGCCGCGTTCGTGACATCGGGTTGCTACCAATAGGTGACTGACAGCCTTGTCCCCCTCCTGCACACTGCCCCCCAATGAACCTGGGAGGGTAGGGCATGGCCAGCACCACATCAGCGCCGGCACGGGACGGCTGGATGGCACGCGCAGCGCTGCGGTCGGCGGCCTGGGCGGAAAAATGGTTTCCCGACGCGTATGTGTTCGCGGTGCTCGGCGTGGTGATCGTGGCAGTGGCCGCCATGAGCTTCGGCGCCACCCCGCAGGCCACCGCCAGAGCGTTCGGAGACGGCTTCTGGAGCCTGATTCCCTTCACCATGCAGATGGCCTTCGTGGTCATCGGCGGATATGCCGTGGCCACCGCCCCGGTGGTGGCGCGCTTCATCGAACTGCTGGCGCGGGTGCCGCGCACCGGCCGGGGCGCGGTGGTGTACGTCGGCCTGATCAGCATGCTGGCCTCGCTGCTGAGCTGGGGCTTTTCGCTGGTGTTCGGCGGGCTGCTGGTACGTGCACTGGCGCGCCGCCAGGAACTGCAGATGGATTACCGCGCCGCCGGCGCCTCGGCCTACCTGGGCCTGGGCGCGGTGTGGGCGATGGGCCTGAGTTCCTCGGCCGCCCAGCTGCAGGCCAACCCGGCCAGCATGCCGCCCGGCCTGGTGGAAATCACCGGGGTGCTGCCTTTCACCGAAACCATCTTCCTGTGGCAGTCCATCGCGCTTACCGCCGCGTTGATCCTGGTCTCGCTGCTGATCGCGTGGCTGACCGCCCCCGGCCCAGCCACCGCACGCACCGCCAGCGATTTCGCCGGGGCCGCGCAGGCCGAACCGGAACCGCTGCCGCCGCGCACGCGCGCCGGCGAATGGCTGGAGTACAGCCCGCTGTTGACCGTGCTGCTGTCGCTGCTGGCCTTCGGCTGGTTGTTCAGCGAATTCGCCAGCAAGCCGGTGGTGACCGCCATCGCCAACCTCAACACCTACAACTTCCTGTTCATTTCGCTGGGCCTGCTGCTGCACTGGCGGCCGCGCAGCTTCCTCAACGCGGTAGCCAAGGCCGTGCCCAGCACCACCGGTGTGCTGATCCAGTTCCCGCTGTACGGCGGCATCGCGATGATCCTCACCCATGCCGTTGGCAGTGGGGGAGAAACGCTGGCGCACCGGCTCTCCACCGTGTTCGTGCACATCGCCACCACCGACACCTTCGCGCTGGTGATGGGCATCTATTCGGCGGTGCTGGGCTTCTTCGTGCCCTCCGGTGGCGGCAAGTGGATCATCGAAGCGCCCTACGTGATGCAGGCGGCCAATGAACTGCATGCGCACCTGGGCTGGGCGGTGCAGGTCTACAACGCCGCCGAAGCCCTGCCGAACCTGATCAACCCGTTCTGGATGCTGCCGTTGCTGGGCGTGCTGGGGCTGAAGGCGCGGGATATCGTCGGCTTCACCTTCATCCAGTTGCTGGTCCACATCCCGCTGGTGCTGGGCCTGCTGTGGCTGCTTGGCATGACCCTGACCTACGTGCCCCCTGTCATGCCGTGACACGGCCAATGCGGTCCGCACAGCACCACGGCGTGGACCACGGCCGCCAGCTGCGGGTCCCGCAGGTGGCCGCGCAGCATCTGCTCCAGCCGGTCCCGAACGTACGCATCGAACTGGTGCAGCGGTTGTTGCTGCCCGATGGCGACCAACGCGTCGATGCGGCGACCCAGCTGCTCGTACATTTCTGTGTTCAGCGTGGTGTCGAACAGGCTGCGCAGCACCAACAGGCCGCGCGAGGACGGTGCGTCCGTGTCACCGGCCTGCGGTGGGTTCTCCAGCGCAGGCTCCAGCGCCTGCAACGCGGCAAACCGGGCCTGTGCGGTGCCGAAATCCACCAGCACCTGGCGCAAGGTGGTCCGGCCCCGTTCCACGGCATCAGCGTCCAGCCCACCTGCCTCCAGGCGCTGGCGCAGGCGGGTGTACAGCTGGTTGGCGCTCTGCGCCGCCGTTGGTTCGACCGGCTCGAGGGGACCCAGCAGCTGGTAATCGATCGGCTGCTCACACACCTGCGCGGCCTGCTCGCGCGCCCAGTGGCGCACCCTTCGGTCTTCGGCGTTGAAGCGATCGTCCTCCAGTGCCAGCCGGCTCACCGCATCGCGTAGTAACGAGAACCGGTGCAGCAGGGCGCGGTACTGTCCGCCCAGCAACGATGGCCCGCCGGTCAGCGCGGTCTCGGCCGAGATGGCCACCTGCAGCCGCTGCCCGAATGCAGTGACCCGGCCATGCAGCAGGTCGCGCCGGTGCCGGTGCAGGTCGATGTCATCACCATGCGGGCCGATGTCCCAGTCGGGCACGAGGTAATCACGACAGGCGTGGAAGTCCTCGGCGCCATCGGCCGGCAGCAGGCTGTGCAGGCGTTGGCGCTGTATGCCCAATGCCGGATGATTGTCCTGCACCGGCAACGGCAGCCACTCGGACGGCGCCGCCGCCGGGCGGTCGTCGGTGTGGAAATCCACCAGCATGGCGGTGCGCTTGTCGGGATGCGGCGCGTTGATCATGCCCACCGCGCGCAGCCGATCCGGTGCAGTGAGGGCGCGATCCACATACAGCACGGCCCATCGCGCATCCTGGGTTGCCGGCAGCTCACCATGCACGATCACCAGTTCCACCTCCGGCGGGATGCGCTCCGAGCCGCGGTCCATGGGCAGGCCGCGGTTGTCGAAGCCCGCCACATGGGTCTTCAACCGCCCATCCACCGCGAGCGCGCGCTGGTAGTCCAACGCCTGGTGGACCGTTCTCACCAGAAGCGTGGCGCGCAGACCGCGTTCCGCCAGCCGGACCAGATCGTGGAAATGCTGGCTGATGGCGGTGGCGACCTGGGCCACGCGTCGGGAGGGCGAATCGCCCTCGGGCTTCGGGCCGACGTCGCGCCATGCCTGCACCACCACGCCATCGGCGACGGCATGCTCGGGCGGATACTCGTACAGCCTCGGGCCAGGATCCAGGCCCGGCACCTGTGCGGTAACCGGTGCGGCCACCAGCGTCAGCCAGGTCGCCTGCGGCAGGCAACGGCGCAGACGACGCAGGAGGACGGGATCGCTGTCCCAGAAATCGGCATCCGCCAGCAGCACGATGTCGTCGTCGGCGGCCGCCATTTCATCATCGGCGCCGGGCAGCCTGGTCCTGCGCGCCCAACCACGCAGGATGCGCAGCGGCACCTCATGCAGCGAGGGACCCCTGCCGGCCAGGAACTCGGTGAGCTGGTCAGCAGGCAGTGGACCAGGCCGCTGGCGCCGGTCCTCGGGGGGCGGTGTGAGCCGGGTCAGTGGCTGCAGCACGCGAATCGGCCTGAACGCCGCATCGGTCCGCATGGCCTGCATCAGCCACTGCCGCGTCCGCTGCAGCCCGCTGCCGGTTGCCAGGCACAGCTGCCCGCCGGTACGACGGCCGCTGGCGTCGCGGGTGCTTAGTGCCTGCAGCGCACACTGCACTGCAAAGAACTGGTGGGACCGGACCAGACAGCGTCGGCCACTTCGGCCCTCTCGCAGGAAATGCCGTATCAGCTGCAGGAACCGGGGCGGCGACAGCACGCCATGCAGCAGTTCGGCATGCGTCGCCCACGGTGGGTCCAGCGGGACATCGGAGAAGGGCAACGCGGCATCGCGCAGCTGGGTCTGCGCGGCCCGGCTCCAGCCATGCTCCCGCCATTTCACCCACGCATGTGAAGGGGTGCCGACAGCGGCATGGCGGCCGCCACGACGGTCCAGGCTCAGCAACAGCTGCGCGTGCTGCACCGGCGGGTTCATCGGCATGCTGCCCAGGCCGCGCAACAGGTGCCGGATGCCATCCTCCACGGTTCCCCATCGCTTGTACGCATCGCGCTCCACGCAGGCCAGCACCACCAGGGGAATGCCGTTGACGTAACCGACCAGCTCGCGAACGTTGCCATCGGACAGATCTCCGGGAGCTGCCAACCGCAGGTCGGTACGCATCGCGTCAGCCACATCCCAATGGTTGCGCTGCACATGCTCCCAATCGATCAACGGAACCGGGACCGAGATCCGGCGCCCGTTGGGCAATTCCAGTTCGGTATGAACGCCGTGGACCAGCAGCCGGTGCACAGCGCTGCTCGACGCCACCCAATCCAGGCTGTGGCAGCACGTTTCGGCCTCGGCAATGATCCGGTCGAATGAAGAGGGCGAAAGCGCCACGCGCTCGCCTTCCCACTCGTACCGATAGCGACGCAGCCACGGCAGCAGCCGCTTCTCCAGCAATGCGCTGTGATGTTCGCCGCGTAACGCCGCCACCGCACCCTCATCCAGAGGGTTCCAGCCCAGCCGCCGCAGCCAACCCAGTACGGAATCGCGCACACCGAACCTGCTGTGGGGGGTGTTCATGCGCGCCCTCCATGTTGTGAACCGAAGACAAGCACGCAGAGAGCGTCGAATTTCTGGCGAATGATGTTCATGGCACCAGTCTGGACGAACGAATGCTGCCGTTGCTGTGTGCATCATTCCGTTTCATGCGTTCGGCGAGCGCAGCGCGTAACGCATTCTCGATGCATATTCCAATCGAGATAGCTTCGGTCAATTGATGAGAGGTTAAAGCAGCGGCTTCAGGTCAGATCCGACAGTTCCCGCTCCAGCGCATCCAGCTCGGCATTCAACGCCGCCTGGAGGGCCACGAAACGCGCGGACAGCTCGGCGCGTTGCGCGCGCAATGTCGCAAGATCCGCAGCGGGGCAGCGGGCCACCGGCTGCACGTAGCGTGCAACACTCAGGTTGCCGCCATTGCGGGCCAGCTCCTCGGAACTGGCCAGATACGCCACGCCGGGTACGGTTCTGCGCTCGCTGCAGAGGCGGTGCAGGGTGCGCGCCGCCTGATCACCAAGCCGCGGACCGCGCTTCCCACGCGTGGCCAGGCCGCGCGCATCGACAAACAGCACGGCGTCATGCCGGCGCACCTTGCGCAACACCAGCAACGCGGTCGCAACCGACGCACCGGCGAACAGCCGGTCAGGCAGGCCGATCACCATGTCCACCAGGTTCGCGTCCAACCAGCACTGCCGGATGCGCGCTTCCTCGCCATCGCGGAACAGCACGCCATGCGGCACCACGATCGCCATGCGCCCACGCACCGGCTCCAATGTGGCCAGCATGTGCTGGATCAGCGCGGTATGCGCCCACTGCCGGGACGGGACGCCCTGCAGGAAACGGAAGTAGGGATCGTGGCTGGCCTGCGCTGGCGCCCACTTCAGCGAAAGCGGCGGGCACGCCAGTGCCACATGGAAGCGCTGCAGCTCGCCGTCCTGCAGCAGCGGTTCCTCCAGCGGGTCGCGGACATGGAGGCGCGGGGTGTCCGTGCCCTGCAGCAGCAGGCGCAGCCGGGCCACCGCGCATTGCATGGCATCCGGCTCCTGGCCATACAGTGGGTAGCGGGCCGGGCCTGCCGGGCCAATCGCACTTTCCGCATCGCGCATCCAGCTGGCGGCTGCCCGCAGGACGGCCCCCTGCCGGCAGCTGGGATCGTAGACCGCCTCATCCACGCGGGGGTGGGTGAGCGCAGCCATCAGCCAACTCACCCCTGCGGGCACCTGCGCAGGGAGCAGGGCGTCCACCGCGTCGCCAACGTCCGGGCGGGGTACCCCGCGCTGCTGGCGGAAGTCCAATGCCGGCAGTGCAAGCCGCTCCAGCACCTGCAGCAGCACGGCATCGCGCGCCAGCGGGTCGTCGGGCAGCGCATCTTCCAGCTTCAACGTCGGGAACAGGCCACCCAGCTTGCGCGGATTGGCCAGGGTGAACACACGCAGCGCGTTCATCACCCTCAGGCCATTGCCTTCCGCATGACGCTGCCGGAACAGCGTGTCGAAGCGGGCCTGGAGCGGAACGCTGTAAGGCACGCAGCGCGGCGGCTCGCCCGGCGAGTACGGAATGTCCGGGTTGCCGTAGTACGTGGCGTCGCTGGCCACTTTCAGCAACAGCAACGAGAGGATCAGGCAGGTATCGGCGTCGGGCCGTTTGCCCCCATCGAGCGCGTCGCGGGCGTGGACGAGGGCGGCGAGCGTGGCGGGAACGTTGCACGCCATCACCCTGGCCGCTCGTCCAGGATGTGCGCCGCATAACGGGCGACCTCCTGGTGCCTTGCGGCGATCATCTGCTCGCAGTGAAGCTTCTCAAGCTGCGCTGCCCGCGCGATGGAAACGATGCGTTGCTGGAGGAGCAGGGGCGGCAACTGCACGCGCAACTCCTCGATGGCTGCCTTGCGGAGGCTCTGCTGACGTGATCCCGCAGATTGCCGGCGCAGGTACTCCTGTGCGCCTTCCTGGTTGAGCTGCCACGCGAGGAAGGCGGGCATGATCCGTTCGTGGTCGCTCACACGGATGACATACAGGTGGGGGCTGCAGACCGTGTCGGCGGGTGGGTTGCACAGCAGCACCGCGAGTGGATGGGCTCCGCGTGCGGCGAGCAGGACGTCGCCCTCCTGGACCCAGTCCGGCACCTTGCGCGGGTGCAGCCGCGTACGCAGCAGATCGCACGGATCGTGCACGCCCGATGCGCTGAGGTTCTTCAACTGGATCACGCGGACCGGCCCATCGGGGAAGGCGGTGATTGCACCCCGGAACGGATGTCCCTGGCGGATGCTGGCGATGTCCGAGAGCTTCGCACTGCGACGATGATTGTTCATGGGGCAAACCATGCGCGGCAGGAATTCGCACGTCAAATGTGCGTTTTGCACCATTCGGAATGGTGCAGCGGGACCCCCGGAAAGTGATACCTGCACCGAAAACTTCGAGAGGCACAGCGTTTGATTCCACGCATATGGGTAGGCCGGATCAATCGCGAAAAACAGGTTGCGCAAATCATCGCGTCTGGGGTCGTCGCATCGGCCCACATTCATCGTGCTGACTACGCTTTCCTCCACGTCGGGAATATCAGGATTCCGTCTTCGCATAAGCAATGTGGTGGCGGCAGAAAGCGTTGAAATACAAGCGGATTCCCGCAGTCCACGCGCATGGATTGACAATTCTGTCTGCAAATTGCCACATGGTCTTAACGAGCCCCTGCACACGATTGCCTCGACCGCGGCATACCGCTCGCGGCATCCGGAGACCCGTCATGGCCCAGCAGCGCAATCAGAGTTCCCAGAACCAGCGTGGTGAGCAGCAGGAGCGCGGACGCGACCAGCAGCAGCAACAGCAGCAGGAGCAGCAGCAGCGCAACCAGAATCAGCAGCAGGGCTGGAAGGACGAGGAAGAGTGACGGCTGGCTGTACTGCCGAACCATGAGGGCCCCGCTTCGGCGGGGCCTTTCTATTGCGCGTCAGCGAGTGCAGCGCCCGCCATCAGTTCATCCTCCACCGCGGAGAACCGCTGCAGGTCGAACGTATCCAGCCGCATCGCCTGCGCGGCCGTGGAGAACGCCAGCGTCGCCAGCACCCGCTCGGGGTGCTGCGCCCACGGCGGTGTATAGCGTGGCGCTGCAATCAGCCCACTCTCGCGGTAGTTCGCCAAGGTCACCAGGTCACCCAGGTCCACCCGCCCACAGAACAGCAGCCGCAGCGTATCGCCCCGGTTCTCATGCAGGGCGCGCTTGATGAAGGCGGTCACCAGCAGCAGCCCTTCCAGGTAGGCGCCATCCTTGGTGAAGCACACCCGCCCGCGTACATCGCCGCCCCGGAAGATGCGGGCCGCACTGCGGTAGCTGTCCACCTCCGATTGCCCGGCAGCGAGGAACGCGCGGAACACCTCGATGAAGTCCGCGCCCTCCAGGGCTTCCTGCAACCGCACCACCCGCAATGCCAGCCGGCGCAGGCGGTTGATGTCCATCGCCCCGGTGATGATTTCCGAGAACGTGGCCAGCCCCTCCTGCGTGCGCGTGGTGCGAGGCGCACCCGCGCCCAGGCAGCGCAGCCACGGCTGGTGCTTGCCGTTGAGCAGGGTGGCCGAGTGGATGAAGGCCTCATGCTCGACCAGCTGGTCCAGATCCAGCTGCGAGAACAACGCATCGGCGCGCAGGCGGATCACCTTGCTGCCGGCGGCGGCCTTGGAGGCCAGCTCGGTATCCAGCACTACTTTCACTTCGTCGTCGGTGAAGAACGGCTCGATGCGCTGGCGCAGCAGCACGGAGAAGTCCGGCGCTGGAATGTCGTACTGGATGCGCGGCACGTACTGCGAGCCGATCAGCTGGTCGGTGATGGCCAGCATCTGCGCGGCCGACTGCGCGGTGGTGGTGGTCTGCGAGCGGTACTGGGTGCTGGGCTGGCCGTACAGCAGCGTGGAGCACGCGGTGAAGCGCGGGTTGCCGATGTTGGCCAGCATGCTGGCGGCCACGCGGTAGCTCCACGCGGTGCGGTACAGCCAGTCGCCCACGGGATGGCCCCGGTCCAGGTGCTGCAGGATGTCGTCCAGCGCCGCAATGGTGTCGGTGTGGTCAACCGGCTGGGTCGGCGGGGCCGGCATCTCGGGCGCTCCGGCGCGCCAGGAGGCCAGGAAGCGGGTCTCCATCTCGATCGGCCACGCCAGCCCGGACAGCACGCGGATCCTGTTGCCAAGCTTGGCCAGCCGCGCATCCACTTCCAGTAAAGGCGCAAGCGCAGGGTCCGCCTGGGTTGGGTCGGGGCAGGAGGGGGACGTGACCTTTTCCACGGCGGTACCCTGGCTTGAGCACGCTCCCACTGTGTTGGCAGCGGGCTGCCCCGGCAACCGCGCTTCTACCTGCCGGAAGGCAGCAAATGTACTGGGCGCAGGTGAATGGGGCGATCAGGCTGGCGCATGCGCGCGCAGGCGCCAGCCCTGCGCGGGGTCGTCCAGCGCGCCCGCCGCCACATCGCCCAGCGTCACCACGATGCCCCGTGCGTTGGGCAGCACCTTCTCCTCCGGAAACCAGCGGCGGGTGGCATCCACCACGATCAGCAGGCCCTCGTCATCGCCCAGCGCAGCGAAGTGCGGTACGGGTGGGCTGAGGTAGTCCAGCCCGAATGCCGCTTCGGCGCGGGCACACAGCGCGGCCACGTCGGCCGTGGGCAGCCCGACCTCGCTCACGCAGGTCAGCTCGCTGCCGTGGAACGCCCCGACTCGCCCGGATGCAGGCAGCCGGCGCCGCCCGATCAGTTCCAGGATCAGCCCATCGGGGCCATCGAAGTAGATGGATTCCGACTCCCAGCGACCGCCGAAGGTGAAGTGCGCCTCGCCCTTGGCATTGCGCTGCAGCGGTGTGCGCGCCAGCAGCCAGGCGGTGGCGGCCTCGAAACGATCGGCCGGCACGTTGAAGGCCAGGTGCACGCCGCCGATCGGGTCGCTGCCTGCCGGGCGCAGTTGCACGCCGGTCCAGCCGATCCGCACCACGTCGTCCTGTACCGGCAGCTGCAGCACTTCTGCGAAGTAGGCGCCCACCTGTGCAACATCGGAAACGGGAAGCTGGAGCGTATGGATGCGCATGGAACCAGGCACCGAAAGGAGGAGGTGATGTCAAAGGCTGACATCGCCGGTTGGGAGAATGGATCCTTGGCCCTTACAATGTGATGAGCTTCACGTTAACTACGTGCGTTTCATCACGCATGTCGTCACCGCCCGGGTCCGTGGGCGGGATGTGAACGCCATGGCATTGGCGCGCAGCTATCCTACGCCCCCCGGCGTAGTGTGATGCGCGCCACGACACGAATCAGGAGGATCCGTTGTCCCATCATCGTCCCATGACGCTGCTCGCCCTGTCGCTGAGCATCCTGCTGGCCGCGTGCAAGCCCGACGCCGCCCCGACCGCTCCGGCGGATGCCGCCACACCCGTCGCCGCAGCACCTGCTGCCGCCCCGGCCGCCGCACCCGCCACTGCCGAGCCCACCGCACCGGCCACTGCCGCCGATGCCTCCGCCACCTGCGAACTGGCCGACTTCGATGCGTTCCTGCCGGAGTTCGGCAGGAAGATCGCCCTGCAGGAGAAGTCGGTAGCCGACCCGCTGTTGAGCGAACGCTACGACACCGAAGGGCAGGGCGAGCCCACTCTGATCACCGAGAAGGTCCCGCTCAGCGAGGTCACCTGGCCGGTCATGCCCAATCCCTCGGGCCTGAAGGCCGTGGGCCGCGAGATGCAGGTAACCAAAGAGGCCGATGGCAGCATGAAGGTGCTGATCCGCACGCCCGATACCAGCAACCAGCAGTCGTACTACTTCGCCCAGCGCCCGTGCTGGCAGCTGGTGCGCATGGCCGATGAGTCGATCTGATCCAGGGAGCGGGTGATGTCCACACTGCGTTTCGTTCCGACTGCCGCACTGGTGCTGTTGATGGCCGCGTGCAATGCACCCACCGGGGAGGGCGGCACCGCCGCCACTCCGGAAACCGCCGCCGCACCTGCGGTCGCAGCGGCGACTACCCCTTCACCCACACCGCAGGAAGAGAAAGGCATGCACAAGGAATGCCCAGGTGCCACGCTGCACCTGACCGCGTTGCCGACCAAGGACGGCGACACCACCCGCACCCGCCTGGAGATCGAGAAGGACGGCCAGCGCCGTACCATCGAGACCCCGGCAGAGCTGGGTGATTACACCGCTGTTGGCCTGGCCTGCGCTGAAGACAAGCAGGGCGCTTCGTATTTCGTGGTGCAGTACGGCGAACTGCCGTTCGGCTGCGCCTTCTGCGAATGGTTCACGCTGTACGACGCCGATGGCAGGCAGCTGACCCACAACACCCCGCCCCTGCGCGGCGAAGCCGATGCGCAGTCGCCCAACAACGACGAGTATTCGCAGCTGATCGCCAAGCTCGGCATCACTCACCCGGAGGTGGACTACATCGAAGACTGAGCAGTACATCGACAAGACGTCGATGCGCATTGCCCGGACACGATGTCCGGTAGGTATCGACCGTTGGTCGATACACCCCTTTAAGGAAAGCCCCTTTCTCATAGAATGGATAGCACAGACATGCCTGATGACATCTACACCAACATGGTGCAGCCGCCTGGCGCGGCATACCGCAGCAACCAGATTGAATCGTGGAGCCACTACCGCGAACCGATCGACGAAAGCCGCGCGCTGCACGGCCAATCGCGCCGCTGGGGCGATGCTTCCCCCGAAGTACAGTCGCGCGTAATCGACTCGCTGATCGAGTCCTCGCGCGAAGCCGGCCTGACCCCGCGCGAAACCGCGTATGTGCTGGCCATCGCCCGCGTCGAATCCGGCTTCAACCCGGATGCCGCCGCCGGCACCACCTCGGCCTCCGGCCTGGGCCAGTTCATCGACCGCACCGGCAAGCACTACGGCCTGAACAACGCCAACCGCTTCGACGTCGACGCGCAGTCCGACGCGCTGGTGGCGCACTTCGTCGACAACCGCAACCTGGCACGCGACCGTGGCCAGGGCGAAGACTACATCTACAAGTACCACCACGATGGCCCGACCAAGGACTACGGCGGCCTCGGCCTGTCGCAGCGCAAGGTCGCGCCGCACCTGGATGAGTACGAACAGTTCGTCAACCAGCGCCTGAGCCAGACCCAGACGCAGGCACCGGCCCAGCAGCATGCCGTTGCGGGCGCCGCCGCTGCCGTGGCCGGCGCTGCTGCGGTGGGCGCCGCCGCCACCCAGGCGCGCTCCTACGAGCACACCATGCAGGTGATGCTGCCGCCGCAGAACGGCGTCAAGCCGCACATCACCGGCCACTTCGGTGAGCACCGTGGCGAGAAGAGCCATGGCGGCAGCGACTTCAACTACGTTGGTGGCCAGACCGGCCGCAACCTGCAGCACCCGACCATCCACGCGCCGATCGCCGGCACCGTGACCTCGGTGGGCGGCAAGTACGGCACGGTGATGATCCAGGACGCGCAGGGCAACTCGCACCAGATCCTGCACATGCAGGACACCAAGGTGAAGGTCGGGCAGCACGTGGAGCCGGGCGACCCGATCGGCACCATGGGCGGCCGCGGCCCGCAGGGCGCCAACCAGTACGCCCAGCACGTGCACTACCAGATGAAGGATCCGGCCGGGAAGCTGATCAACCCGGAGACCTACTGGAACAAGGGCATCCAGCAGGAAGCGGGCAAGCACGGGCATGCGCACGACCATGACCATGCGCCGGCCGGCACCCTGCGCAAAGGCGACCGCAGCGACGAGGTGACGAAGCTGCAGGAAGAGCTGAACCGCCTGGGCGTGCGCGATGCCAACGGCAACCGCCTTTCCGAAGACGGCAAGTTCGGCGACAACACCCGCGAAGCGGTGCAGGCCTTCCAGAAGCAGCAGGGCCTGAAGGACGACGGCATCGTGGGCCGGGAGACCTTCGGCAAGCTGGCCGCCACCCAGGCGCAGGGCGCGGAAACCCGCACCGCCACTGGTCCGCAGCTGGGCGACAAGGGCCACGCGGACACGCCGCTGCACAACGCGATCCGTGGCCAGCTGCCTGCCGCCATCTCCAACGAAGCGGCGGCCAACGTCACCCTGCAGGCCAAGCAGGCCGGCATTGATTCGCCGGAAAAGCTGCAGAGCGTGACCGTGCAGGATGGCAAGGCGTTCGTGATGGGCACCACCCCGGGCTACCGCACCGCGGTGGACCTGAGCGAGGCGCCGTCGCTGGAGCACACCAACGCCCAGCTGCAGAGCAACAACGCCAGCCAGCAGCAACAGGTGCAGGAAGAGCAGCAGAAGGTGGCGATGGGCCGCTGAGCCCACCGTCGATCTGCGCAACAGCGTGTGTGGTATGGAGGCCAGCCGGGGCAACCCGGCTGGCCTTTTCTTTGCCGGGGCGCCCCTGGCTTAAACTACCCTGCGGCTGCATCGCAGCGTTTCTGGCAGTGAACGAGGTTGATCGAGATGGAGATGGGACGCCGCCAGCCGGCCATTGAACTGGTGGCCATCGATATGGATGGCACGCTGCTGGACCCGGCGCACAAGCTCACCCCGCGCGTGAAGCAGGCCATCGCCCGCGCACGGGCGCAGGGCGTGCGGATCGTGTTGACCAGCGGGCGACCGGTGTCCGGCCTTGCCCCGTTCCTGGAGGAACTGGACATCGATGGCGCGGACGACTACTGCATCGCCTGCAATGGCGGGCTGGTCACCCGCATTGCCACTGGCGAGGTGGTGGTGGAATACCCGCTCAGCTTCGATGATTTCCTGTTCTGCGAGCAGGTGGCGCGCGAGCTGGGTGTGCACTTCCAGGCACTGGATGGCGAACGGCTGTACACGCCCAACCGCGACATCAGCATCTACACCGTGGCCGATTCGCACCTGTCACGCGTGCCGTTGTCCTATCGCAGCGTGGAAGAAATGGACCCGGCGATGTCCTTCATCAAACTGATGATGGTCGACGAACCGCAGATCCTGGACGCTGTCATCCCGCGCCTGCCATCGGCGCTGACCGAACGCTTCGCCGTGCTCAAGAGCGCGGCGTTCTTCCTCGAAGTGTTCGACCACCGCGCTGGCAAGGGCCCAAGCCTGCAGAAGCTGGCCGAACACCTGGGCATCGACCGCATGCAGGTGATGGCCATCGGCGACCAGGAAAACGACCTGACCATGCTTCAGTACGCCGGCACCAGCGTGGCGATGGGCAACGCGGTGGACATCGTCAAGTCGACCGCGCTGCATCAGACCACCACCAATTCCGAAGACGGTGTGGCCTTGGCCATCGAGCGTTTCGTGCTGGGTGACTAGAACAGTGGCGGTCCTTCAATGTCAATGATGAATCAAACCGCGAATCGATGAAGATCGAAGTCGGCACGAGCTTGCCGTCGGCTCGTGCTCTGGGCGAATTGGTCGAAGTACGCAGGGCGCCCAAACGGCCGCCGACATTATTCCCTTCATTCTGAGGATCAATTGTGCATGTAGGAACATTGAGATCAGTCATCGTGGCGATCGCATTACTTTCCGCAACGGCACAGGTAGAGGCCAAGGACGCTAAGGTTGACCTCGTGTCAAAGGTGTTCCGTGATGGCGAGTACACCCCCCATGTCTATCTTGAATCTGAAATTCTTCGCCGTTACGGTGAAGG
>NZ_JAGXKC010000550.1:0-250 GCF_019091045.1 Stenotrophomonas sp. GbtcB23
TGCGCGCGCTGGCCTACGACGAAAGTCTTCGCGCCTATGAAGACTGGGATTTCTACCAGCGTGCATTGGATCAGGGCAGCCGTTTTCTTGTGACTGCAGATGTCAACTTCCTTTACCGGCGTCGTTCGGAATCGATGATCCATTCTCCTGAAATGCGCAATCGTCACGCGCAATTGATGGCGGAAATGACCGGAAGGGGTCTGCTTTCGCGCAAGCGCATTGAGGTCGCGCGCCAATCGCTTCAGGGAAT
>NZ_JAGXKC010000551.1:0-249 GCF_019091045.1 Stenotrophomonas sp. GbtcB23
TGCCCGCGGTGCGCGAAACGCTAAACCTCATGCACAAGCTGTTCAAGCTGCGCAGCTGCGAGGACAGCGTGTTCCGCAACCGCTCGCGCCCGTGCCTGCAGTACCAGATCGGCCGCTGCAGCGCGCCGTGCGTGGACCTGGTGGCCGCCGTCGACTACGCCGAATCGGTGCGGCGTGCCTCGATGTTCCTGGAAGGCAAGGGCGACCAGCTGGCGCGCGAACTGGGCACGCAGATGCAGGCGGTCAGCG
>NZ_JAGXKC010000552.1:0-249 GCF_019091045.1 Stenotrophomonas sp. GbtcB23
GTCGTCCTGCCGGATCAGGCCGCTTCGATGATGACCTTCAGTGCATGCGTGCTCGCGGCCTGCGAAAAGGTGTCGTACGCGTCAAGAATCCCGTCGAGCTTGAAGCGATGGGTGATGAGCTTCTTCGGATCGATCTTGCCGGATTGCACCGTCTTCAGCAGCATCGGCGTAGAGACCGTATCGACGAGCCGCGTGGTGATGGAAATGTTCTGCGACCACAACGTTTCGAGATGCAGGTCGGCCTTCACG
>NZ_JAGXKC010000553.1:0-249 GCF_019091045.1 Stenotrophomonas sp. GbtcB23
CTGTCGCTCGCCTCGCCGCCGCTTGAGAAGCTGGCCGGCGCCGAACGTGCTTACGATCTCGGCCAGATCGGCAACGATTCCATGACCGAGCTCTGCCAGAAATATCCGGAGCGCTTCCCGGCCTTCATCGCCACCGTGCCGATGGAGAACGAAGAATGGATGATGAAGGAGACCAAGCGTTGCATCGAAGATATCGGTGCCTCCGCTATCCAGATCTTCACCAACTACAGCGGCAAGCCTCTCGATCTG
>NZ_JAGXKC010000554.1:0-249 GCF_019091045.1 Stenotrophomonas sp. GbtcB23
CATCCCTCGGCGGGTTCGATCCCGCTGCTCGGCACGGACATTACGGAAGCGCCGCCGGACGAGGTGGCGCAGATGGGGCATGACCGCTCCTTCCAGATTTCCGCCGTCTTCCCGCATCTGTCGGTGCTGGACAATGTGCGCGTCGCGCTGCAGCGACTGAGCGGCCTTTCGACGCAGTTCTGGCTGCCGATTTCCTCGCTCGACCGGCTGAATGCGCGGGCCGACGAACTGATCGAGGCGGGCGGCCTG
>NZ_JAGXKC010000555.1:0-249 GCF_019091045.1 Stenotrophomonas sp. GbtcB23
ACCCTCAACTGCCATGCCGTGATGCAGGTACGGTGGTTTGGAACTCCGTTGTAGACGCCCTTGCCGGGGTGCTTGCAACTCCAAACCAGCCGCACCAGCGTCTGCCTACCTAGCGCCTCAACTCAAGCCTGTTTCGCGACGGGGAACTTGAGTTGGGGCGTGGCTTTGTCTGGGCCACCCGCGGCGGTAGTCAGAGGGCGGCCGCGATCTAATCTCATGACGATTCATCCTCCTCTCGCGCTTCCTCCA
>NZ_JAGXKC010000556.1:0-249 GCF_019091045.1 Stenotrophomonas sp. GbtcB23
AGGTAGCCCGCAAAGCCGAGGATGATCGCGGAGGCCCCGCACTGGTGCCACGGGCGAGAACGCCAAAGGGCCGGAACCGCCACTACATACAGCTACGTTGATGCCCCTGCCCGCCCCAGCGAAAAAAGCGACCCCGTTGCCAGGATCGCCTTTTCGTCTACTGCATCTGCGCTGCAGATTTTCTGTGGTAGCGGGGGCAGGATTTGAACCTGCGACCTGCGGGTTATGAGCCCGACGAGCTGCCAGACT
>NZ_JAGXKC010000557.1:0-249 GCF_019091045.1 Stenotrophomonas sp. GbtcB23
TTTGCACAGCGCCGGCGTACTCGCCATGAGCGCGTCTGCGGGGCCATCAAACGGAAAAACAAATGGACTACTTGAAAAAATGCTTCAGCCGGAGTGACCGGCAAGGCCGAGCTGTCTCAGATCCACTCGGTCGGCTTGGCAGGCATGTCAGGGGGCCTCAGCTGGGGATCAGTACTCTGATCATCGTTGTGGCGTCGTACTTCACGTTGTTCCTCAACAACGCCTTCTTTGCAGAGGTCATCGCCAAGA
>NZ_JAGXKC010000558.1:0-249 GCF_019091045.1 Stenotrophomonas sp. GbtcB23
GGCAGGCGCTGTTGGTTCCGTGGGGAGACACATGCGTGGTCGTGTCGATCGCATGGGCGAGAGGTTGATCATGACAGACAGGCAGAAGGAATTCCGCGTCGGTTCGCTCATTGTGGTTCGTCCCATCATCGTGGTGATGTCCGCTGCGGCGCTGTTTGCTGGCCCCGCACCAGGCGCCAGGTCTGGCCCCGGCCGCGCCGGCCCGCATTCCGCGGCGATGCAGAGACGCGATAGCGGCCCATGCTGCAG
>NZ_JAGXKC010000559.1:0-249 GCF_019091045.1 Stenotrophomonas sp. GbtcB23
TCATCGCGTACAGGGAGCATGTAAGAAGGAACTTCAGCTCAGAGCACGGCGCTGCGCTTGCAGCAACGCCACACCGGCGTGACCTAGATGCGGCATCTGAGGCTTCACCGGTGGCTAAGGAAACGACACTGCCTTTGGCCGAGACCGGCCAACAGCGAGCACCTGCTGAGGACTTGTTCGTACCCATTACCGGCCGGGTCAACTTGGGCAGGAAGGGGCCGAAGCAATGACAACGTTCAACTACAAAGG
>NZ_JAGXKC010000056.1:0-15341 GCF_019091045.1 Stenotrophomonas sp. GbtcB23
CATCGCGGTGCTCCAGTTCGATCAGCGTGATGCCTTCGGCTTCGGCGTGGTCACGCGCCACGTTGCCTGCACTCTGCCCGTGGCGAACCACCCAGATCCGGTCCGGCCATCGAGCCGTGACGCCTTCCATCGCGCTTTTCTGGTCCACCTGCATCTCCCGGCTGCCTGCGCGATCGCGTCGCGTCGTTCCAACACACGCTAGAGGGGCACTTGTTAGCCATGCGCGTAGCATCGTGAAGACCGGCTACACGTGCCGGACACGTGCTCCCGGCCTGCCGCCTCTGCGGCAGTGCTGCGGCGTCGCGATGCCGTCATCTGCACGCGCTCACTGCACGCTATGCTTCGCGCTTTCCCCCACCCTGCACATGCCGCCATGAAACTGGCCATCCTTTCCCGCAACAGCAAGCTCTACTCGACGCGGCGGCTGGTGGACGCGGCGCGTTCGCGCGGGCATACCGTGCGGGTGCTCGACCCGTTGCGCTGTTACATGCGCATTGCCGCCGACGGCTTCACCATGCATTACAAGGGCCGGCCCATCACCGGGGTGGATGCGGTGATTCCGCGCATCGGCGCCTCGGTGACCCGCTACGGCACCGCCGTGCTGCGCCAGTTCGAAATGATGGGGGCGGTTACCCCCAACCCGTCCGATGCCATCCTGCGAGCACGCGACAAGCTGCGCGCGCACCAGATCCTGGCCTCCAAGGGCATCGACATGCCGGTCACGGTGTTTGGCGACAACCCCGATGACACCGTGGACCTGCTCTCCATGCTGGGTCCGCCGCCGCACGTGGTGAAGCTCAATGAGGGTACCCAGGGCCGCGGGGTGATCCTGACCGAAAAGGCCAGCGCCTCGCGCGGCATCGTCGAGGCCCTGCGCGGGCTGTACGCCAATTTCCTGATGCAGGAGTTCATCGGCGAGGCCCAGGGCGCCGACCTGCGCTGCCTGGTGGTGGGCGACCACGTGGTGGCCGCCATGCAACGCCAAGCCCCGGACGGCGACTTCCGCTCCAACCTGCATGCCGGCGGCAGCGCCCGCGTGGCCAAGGCCACCCGGGCCGAGCAGCAGGTGGCGGTGCGCTCGGCCCGGGCGCTGGGGCTGGGGGTGGCCGGGGTGGACCTGATCCGCTCCAGCCGGGGCCCGCTGGTGCTGGAGGTCAACTCCACCCCCGGCCTGGAAGGGATCGAGGGGATCAGCCAGGACGACCTGGCCGGACGCATCATCGAACACGTGGCTGGGCAAGTGGTTGCTGCGAAAAAGCCCGCAAAATCAAAGTCTTGAATTTTAGTTCGGATCAGTGGGCCGGTTTTAACACCGGTTTAATCGCCCCCCGCGTAGGCTTCAAAGAACCGCAGCTCTGCCCTCCTCAGCAGATAACGGTAATCGGGAATGACTTCAGGCCCAGGCGGGATCCGTCTGGGCCTTTTTCTACCCGTGCCGTAGCTCACTTGCTGAGGTGAAGGCGTGAGGGCTACATTCGGCGTTCCGTTCAGTTGACTAAGGATTGGTTGAAATGAAGCGAGTGATTCTGGCCGCCGGGACCGCGGCCCTCCTGCTTGCGCTGGGTACCGCGCACGCAGCCCCCAACGAAGAGGTTTTTGCGCGGAACAAGCCGCTGGCCGAGCAGATCCAGCGGATCGAAGTAGAAATGGGAGATGGCAAAACCTATTCCGAACTGCGCCTGGAAGACCGCAGCCGTGTCCGCGAAGCCTTGAGCCGTATGCATGGCGTGCTCGATCAGTACCCGGATCAGGCCACCCTTCCCGAACCCTCCAAGATCGCCCTGTTCAACGACCAACAAATTGTGAACACGATTTTGACGAAGGCGCGCGAAGATAGCCGCCAGGTCTGCGTGCGCGAAAAGACCACCGGGTCCCACCGCGCCACTACCCAGTGCATGACGGTTGCCCAGCGTCAGCGCGCCAAGGACGACGCGCAGAAGAACCTGACCAACGCTCAGCGCACGGGTCAATCCATTTTCTAGAGGTCACATGCGAATTCTTGTAATTGAAGACAACAGCGACATCGCCGCCAACCTGGGCGACTACCTCGAAGACCGCGGCCACACCGTGGACTTCGCCGCCGACGGCGTGACCGGCCTGCACCTGGCGGTCGTGCACGAGTTCGACGCGATCGTGCTGGATCTCAATCTGCCGGGCATGGATGGGATCGAGGTCTGCCGCAAGCTTCGCAATGAAGCACGCAAGCAGACCCCGGTGCTCATGCTGACCGCACGGGATTCGCTGGACAACAAGCTGGCCGGGTTCGACTCCGGTGCCGACGACTACCTGATCAAGCCGTTCGCGCTGCAGGAAGTGGAAGTGCGTCTGAACGCCCTGTCGCGCCGCGGCAAGGGCGTGCAGACCCGGGTGCTGGAAACCGGCGACCTGGAATACAACCTCGATACCCTCGAGGTTCGCCGCCAGGGCAAGCTGCTGCAGCTCAACCCCACCGCGCTGAAGATCCTGCAGGCGCTCATGGAAGCGGCCCCGGCCGTGGTGACCCGCCAGGAGCTGGAAACCCGCGTGTGGGGCGAAGAGCTGCCCGATTCGGATTCGCTGCGCGTGCACATCCACGGCCTGCGCGCCGTGGTGGACAAGCCGTTCGAGGTGCCGTTGATCCAGACCCGCCATGGCATCGGATACCGCATCGCCGCCCCGGAAGCCTGATCCGGTGACGGGCAGGGGGGAGCGCCGCCGGGGCCCGTACCGGCGCCGGCTGCGCAGCCGCATCATCGTCTCATTCGTGCTGTTGGGCTTCTGCCTGACAGCATTGTTTGCCTTCGCCACCAACCTGGCCCGCGCGCGCGTGGAGAACCAGCTGGTCGAAGATGTGATGAACCGCAACATCAACGAGTACGCGCGCCGCTACTTCGCTGATCCCTCGCGCAACCCCGACCTTCCCGTGCAGCAGATGCGCGCGCGCATCGTGGGGCCGGACAAGTTCGAAGCGCTGCGCCAGGAAGAGCCGGACTGGTACGAATTCCGCGATGGCATCCACGGCCTGAGCGGCGTGGACGAGCGGGGCAACCCCTTCTCCTACAAGCTGGCGGTACGCAAGACCCCTGACGCCTGGTTCTTCCTCGCCTACGACATGACCGAAAGCCTGCGCGGCGCGGAGCAGTTGAACCGCGCGCTGTTCTTCTCGGTGCTGGTGTTCAGTGCGTTGTCGCTGGTGCTGGGCTGGTGGTCTGCCTCGAAGGTGATGAAGCCGGTCTCCGACCTGGCCGCGCGCCTGCGTGCCTACCGGGGCGGTACCAGCGACCCCACGCCGTTGGCGCCCCGTTTCCCCGACGACGAAGTCGGGCAGCTGGCGCAGGCGCTGGATGACTATTCGGCCCGGCTGACCGAAGTGGTGCAGCGCGATCGCGAATTCAACGCCGACGTCAGTCACGAGCTGCGCACCCCGCTGGCCGTGATCCGCGGTGCCACCGAGCTGCTGCTGACCCGGCCGGACCTCGACCCCAAGGTGCTGCAGCGCCTGCAGCGCATCCAGCGTGCCGAACAGCAGTGCACCGACCTGATTGGCGCGCTGCTGCTGCTATCGCGCAACGAGCGCGGGCAGGGCAGCAGCAACGTGGCGCGGGTGGCCGAGCAGCTGCTCGATTCGCACCGCGCCCAGCTGGGCGGCAAGCCGCTGGAGCTGGTGCTGGAAGGCGACCGCGAACTGGTCATCGATGCCCCGGAATCGGCGCTGTCGGTGGCACTGGGCAACCTGATTGGCAACGCCGTGAAGTATTCGCAGGAAGGCTCGGTGCGGGTGCTGGTCACCGGCAACCGGGTGGAAGTGATCGACAGCGGCCCGGGCCTCAGCGCCGAAGACGCGGCCAAGCTGTTCCAACGCGGCTATAGAGGCACTCACGCCGGCCACTCGCAGGGCGGCGGTATCGGCTTGTCGATCGTGAGCCGCCTGTGCGATCTGTACGGCTGGCAGGTCAACGTGCGGCCAGGCGAAACCCGGGGCGTGGTAGCCACGCTGACGTTCGCCCCAGCGTAGCGACACGCCATGCGTGTCCCAAGGACACCCGCCCGAAACCCGGAAACATGGAACGACCATGATCTACGTGGGACACACATGGCGTGTCTCTACGCGGCAAATCGCCTGTACACGGCGTCCAAACGCTCCACTTCCGCCTGCAGATGGTCCGGGTGCCCATCATTGACCACCACGTCATCCGCCAGCGCCAGGCGCTCCTCGCGACTGGCCTGCGCGGCAATCATCCGGTCGGCCAGATCGGCCGTGGTGCCATCGCGCTGCATCAGCCGCGCATGCTGTACCGCCACCGGCGCATCCACCACCAGAATCCGGTCCAGCCAGGGGTACTGTTGGCGGCCGCCGGCTTCGGTCAGCAGCGGGATGGCCGCAATCGCATAGGGGCTCCCAGCCTGCTCACAGGTCTGCCGCAGCAGCTCGCGAATCGCAGGGTGGGTAATGGCTTCCAGCGCCTGCCGTTCCTGTGCGGAGCTGAAGATCCGCTCGCGCAGTGCCGCGCGGTCCAGCTGGCCATCAGCCAGCAGAATTCCAGACCCAAAATGCGCCACGATCCGCGCCAGGCCGTCGCTTCCAGCCGCCACCACGGCACGGGCGGCTACGTCGGCATCTGCGATGGTGATGCCCAGCGCCTCGAAGCGCCGGGTTACCTCGGTCTTGCCGGCGGCCACGCCGCCGGTCAATCCAATCACGAACTGGCTCATCGCTGCCTCAGCGCAGGCCGGACACCCGCAGATACGCGTTGATCAACGGCTCGCCCCACATGAACACGATCCAGCCCGCCAGGGCCAGGTAGGGCCCGAACGGAATCGGCGTGGCCCGGTCGCGGCCGCGCGAGTACAGCCAGATCGAACCGATGATCGCCCCAAGCACCGACGAGAGCAGGATGATCGGCAGGATGCCCTTCAGCCCACACCAGGCGCCCAGCGCGGCCAGCAGCTTGAAATCGCCGTGGCCAATGCCTTCCTTGCCGGTGATCTGCTTGAACAGCCACCACACCGACCACAGCAGCAGGTAGCCGGCTATCGCGCCCAGTAGGGCGGGCTTGGCCGGCATGTACAGGTTGTCGATGCTGCCTATCAGCCCCAGCCACATCAGCGGCAGGGTGAGCTGGTCGGGCAAGAGCTGGGTGCGCAGGTCGATGCCGGACAAGGCCACCAGGAAGCAGCTCAGCACGATGGCGCCGAAGCCCTGCCAGCCGAAGCCGAACTGCCAGACGCTGGCCACCACCAGCAAGCCGGTCAACAGCTCGACCAGCGGGTACTGGATGGAGATCGGCGCATGGCAGTGGCGGCACTTGCCGCCCAGGACCAGCCAGCTGAACAGCGGGATGTTCTCGTACCAGGACAGCTTGTGCTTGCAGTGCGGGCAGTGCGACGGCTCGACCACGATCCCGGGCGGGGGTGGCTCGTAGATGTCCGGAAGCTCGAGCACCTCGCGGGCGTCGCGCTTCCACTGCCACTCCAGCCGCTTGGGCAGGCGCAGGATCACCACATTGAGGAAGCTGCCAATCAGCAACCCCAGTGCGGCCGCGGCGGGATAGCCGAGGCCGGGATGCTGGTCGAGAAATGCCATGTGCCGTTAGACCACCGATGCCAGTTTGAAGATGGGCAGGTACATGCCGATGACCATGCCGCCGACGATAGTACCAATGAACACCATGATCAGTGGCTCCAGCAGGCTGCTCAGGGCGTCCACGGCATTGTTCACTTCCTGCTCGTAGTACTCGGCCACCTTGAAGAGCATTGTGTCCAGTGCGCCTGCTTCCTCACCAATGGCGGTCATCTGGACCACCATGTGCGGGAAGAGGTTGATCTGCTTCATCGCCATATTGACGGGATAGCCGACCGACACATCGTCACGCATGCGCAGCACGCCCTCCTCGTAGACCTTGTTGCCGGTGGCGCCAGCGACAATTCCCAAGGCCTCCACCAGTGGCACGCCTGCCCTGAAGGTCACAGCCGTCGTGCGAGCAAATCGCGCGATCGAGCTGTTATGCATGATCTGGCCGATGACGGGCACCTTAAGAATCGTCCGGTCCATCGCATGCTGCATCGAAGGCGATCGCTTGTAGGCGAAAATGAAGCCGCCAATGACGCCGCCGGCGATCAGCAGCATCAGCCACCACCACGCAACCATGAACCGCGAAAGATTCACAATCATCTGGGTGAACGCAGGAAGCTCTGCCCCAAAGCTGGCGAAGACGTCTTCGAACTGGGGGACGACCCAGACAAGCAGGATGCCGCTGACCAGAATGGCCACTGCCATCACCATGGCAGGGTAGAAGAGCGCCTTCTTGATCTTGCCCTTGAGTGTCTCGATGTTCTCTTTATACGTGGCAACCGTGTCCAGTACCGTTTCCAGAACACCCGCCCCTTCGCCAGCGCGAACCAGGTTGCGGTAGAGCTCATCAAACTGGACCGGGTGCTTGCTTACCGCTTCATAGAGGGACGAGCCCCCCTCGATGTCGGCGCGGACAGTGTCCACCATCTTCTTCATGCGCGGGTTCTTGTGCCCGCTACCGATGATCTCCAGCGCGGAAACGATCGGGACGCCGGACTTCATCATGGTCGCCATCTGGCGGCTGAAGAAGGCAATGTCCTTGGCGCTGATGGTCTTGCCGGCGGCGCCGAACAGCGGTTTGGGCTTGGGCTTGACCACGTTCGGCGTAATGCCCTGCCGGCGCAGCTCGGCCCTGAGCAGATTTGCGTTCTTGGCGGGCTGTTCGCCCTTCATCTTCACGCCCCGCTTGTCGGTCCCCTCCCAGACAAACGGCTGCAACTCCATGGTGCTACGCGCCACGGGCTCTTTCTTGACAGCACTACGGCTCACAGACATACAGGCTCCCCAGCCGCGCCATCCCCAGGCGGGCTTCTGCGCCGAATGGTAGCTGGTTCCGGGCCGTCATGGCATCCCTCCCGGGCGGCAATCCGTGACCGGAGTCTGAGACCGGCACCGTCAGAAGGTGACGCAACGCGTCACAATGCCGTTTGGGTCGCAAAATACCGTGAGGGGGGTTCCAATCCTGAAGATTGCTGCCATCATTGCGCCGGGGAATGCTGGGGAGCATTGCTGAGAAGTTGGCACGCAACCTGCTTTCAACCACCCGCACGGGCGATAGCCTTGCTCAGCCGGTCAACCGGCCAGGCGCGACCCAGTGTTCATTTTTCAAACCACCTCTAGGGGATGTACACATGAAGAAGCAGCAGGGCTTTACCCTCATCGAACTGATGATCGTCGTCGCGATCATCGCCATCCTGGCCGCCATCGCTATCCCGGCCTACCAGGACTACGTGGTCCGCTCGCAGGGCGCCTCGGCTCTGGCCGAAATCACCCCGGCCAAGGTCGGTTTCGAGCAGGCTGTCAACGAAGGCAAGACCCCGTCGACTGCCGCTGCTGACGCTGGCTTCGTTGGCGTGGGCCCGACCACCTCGTACTGCACTGTGACCGTCGGCGCTGACAACATCCAGTGCGTCACCAAGGGTGGCAACGCCACCAAGTTCAACGGCAAGAAGGTCACTTGGACCCGTACCGCCGACACCGGTCTGTGGGCTTGCACCTCGGACCTGGACGCCAAGTACAAGCCGGGCAAGTGCACCTAATAGGTAGCCTATCGCTTGAAGAAGAGGCCTCCGCTTAAGCGGGGGCCTTTTTTTTACCCCGATGGACTTGGCACGAATTCTGCTTTCCTTGCTGATTAACGATAGGGGAGCGTTTCAATGCAGAGGTCCAAAGGCTTCACGCTGATCGAGCTGATGATCGTGGTGGCGATCATCGCGGTGATCGCCGCGATCGCCATTCCCGCCTACCAGGGCTATGTCGCCAAGACCCAGGTCACGGCCGCGCTGGCCGAGATCGCGCCCGGCAAGAACGGGGTTGAGTCGGCGCTGGCGACGGGCAATGCGTCTCTGGTCGACGCCGCCTACGTCGGCCTCGCCACCCCTACCAGTCATTGCTCGACCGTGGTCGCCTCCCTGGCTGCCGACGGTTCGGCGCAGATCAGCTGCGTCGTGGTGGGAAACCCGCAAGTGGTGGGTGCGAGCCTGAGCTTGAATCGGGATGCGGGCGGCCAGTGGAGCTGCGAAGCGCCCAGCCTCGCCGAGCGTATCCGCCCCCGCAACTGCAATTGATTTCCCATTGTCTGGGTTAAGCTGTAGCCCCCGGAGCAATCAGCCGTGACGCCCCTATGAACGCAGTAGTGACCGCCAATCTCGTCGGCATCACCGGTATCGCCCGTCGTCTCGTGCAGGACGGTGCGCTGGATGAGGCTGCAGCGCGCGATGCGATGGCCAAGGCGGCCGCAGCGAAGCAGCCGTTGCCGCAGTACTTTGCTGAAAAGAAGCTGGTAACCCCGGCGCAGCTGGCCGCAGCCAATGCGCTCGAATTTGGCATGCCGCTGCTGGACGTCTCGGTATTCGACAGTGCGCAGAGCGCCATCAGCCTGGTCAGCGAAGAGCTGCTGCGCAAGCATCATGTGCTGCCGCTGTTCAAACGCGGTGGCAAGCTGTTCGTGGGTACCAGTGATCCGACTCACTCGCTTGACGAGATCAAGTTCCACACCAATCTGGTGGTCGAGCCGATTCTCGTAGACGAGGAGCAGATCCGCCGCACACTGGAACAGTGGCAGTCCAAGCATGACACCCTGGGCGGTTCCCTCGGCGGCGGCGACGACGACGGCATGGCCGACCTGGATGTGTCGGGCGGCGATGATGAGGGTGGAGCTGGGGCAGATTCCGGTCACGACGCCAAGGGGGACGACACCCCGGTCGTGAAGTTCGTCAACAAGGTGCTGGTCGATGCCATCCGCAAGGGCGCATCGGACATCCACTTCGAACCGTATGAAGACGACTACCGCGTGCGGTTCCGCATCGACGGGCTGCTCAAGAACGTGGCCAAGGCGCCGGTGAAGCTGAACCAGCGCATTGCTGCACGCCTGAAGGTAATGTCGCAGCTGGATATTGCCGAAAAGCGCGTGCCGCAAGATGGGCGCATAAAGCTCAACCTCTCCAAGTCCAAGCAGATCGACTTCCGCGTCAGCACCTTGCCGACCCTGTTCGGCGAAAAGGTGGTGCTTCGTATCCTCGACGGCAGTGCCGCCAAGCTGGGCATTGACAAGCTCGGCTACGAGCCCGAGCAGCAGAAGCTCTTCCTGGAAGCGATTCATAAGCCATATGGCATGGTGCTGGTCACTGGTCCCACAGGCTCGGGTAAGACGGTATCGCTCTACACCGCGCTGGGTATCCTCAACGACGAAACCCGCAACATCTCCACGGCGGAGGATCCGGTAGAAATCCGGCTGCCTGGAGTGAACCAGGTCCAGCAGAACGTCAAGCGCGGCATGACCTTCGCCGCCGCTCTGCGATCCTTCCTGCGACAGGATCCAGATATCATCATGGTCGGCGAAATCCGCGATCTGGAAACGGCCGAGATCGCCGTCAAGGCAGCGCAGACCGGCCACATGGTGCTCTCCACCCTGCATACCAACGATGGTCCGCAGACCATCGCGCGCCTGATGAACATGGGTATTGCACCGTTCAACATCACCAGTTCGGTCACGCTTGTGATTGCTCAGCGTCTTGCGCGCCGACTGTGCAACAGCTGCAAGCGGCCGGTGGATCTGCCGCCGAACGCCTTGCTGGCCGAGGGCTTCACCCAGGCCCAGCTGGACGCCGGCATCACCCTGTATGAGCCGGTTGGTTGCGAAGAGTGCACCGAAGGCTACAAGGGTCGTACCGGTATTTACCAGGTCATGCCGATGAGTGAGGAAATTTCGGTCATCGTGCTGGGCGGTGGCAACGCGATCCAGATCGCTGAAGCTGCCCAACGTGCCGGTATCAAGGACCTGCGTCAATCTGCGCTGATCAAGGCGGGCGCGGGCACCACCAGCCTGGCCGAGATCAATCGCGTCACCAAGGACTAAGCTCCTTCGTTTCGCCAGAAACGCATAGGTAGGGCCGGGCTCTGCCCGGCAGGAAACCAAGACGGGGGTGGGATGCCCGCCCCCGTCCGCTGCACACGTTTGGTGCCCAATCCCTGATCCTGCCGCGATCACCTGCTACCATCCACAAGCAACATTGCCCGGCGGGGAGCTGGGCCCAACCTTCGATTGCCAACCGCTGCTGCCGCTTCAATGCGGCGCCGTGCTTGGCGACATACTTCAATGCAGGTCGTTTGGCCTTGTGATAGGCAATGGGGATGCACGCATGACGTTGGTTAAGAGCAGGGCCGGAACGTGGCTGTTGTGGATATTCGTGCTGTCCGGCTTCTCCGGCCTGATCTACCAGTCCATCTGGACGCAGTATCTGGGCTTGTTCCTGGGTCATTCCTCCTACGCGCAATCGCTGGTGCTCATTCTGTTCATGGGCGGCATGGCGATCGGTGCATGGCTGGTCAGCCGATGGAGCAGCAGAATTCGTCGGCCGCTTCTCGCCTATGCGCTCATTGAGGTCGTCATTGGCCTGCTCGGATTGAGCTTCGACGGCATCTATCAGGGTGTGACCGGCTGGGCCTACGCACAAGTGCTGCCTATGCTGCCGTCAGGGCAGCTGCAGAACGTTCGCTGGTTGCTGGCGGCGGCGATGGTGCTGCCGCAATGCATCCTGCTTGGTGCGACCTTCCCGCTGATGAGTGCTGGCTACATCCGCCTGCAGACCCACGCGGAGGGCCGGGTGCTGGCAGGCTTGTATTTCTCCAACAGTCTCGGCGCGGCCATTGGTGCGTTGGCCTCGACGTATGTAATGCTGCCCGCGATCGGCATGCCGGGCACGGTGTTCTCGGCAGGGCTCATCAATATCCTGGTCGCGGTGATGGTGTATCCGCTCAGCAAGCAGGAGCGACCACTAGCGCCGGATTCCGCCCTCGTGCCTGCAACGACTGCGCGCACAACCGGCACGGTTGCCTCCAGGCCGTTGCTCATTCTGCTCGTGGCCGGTCTCACTGGGGCAGCATCCTTCGTCTATGAAATTACTTGGATCCGGATGCTCTCGCTGGCACTGGGAACCACGATCCATTCGTTTGAATTGATGTTGGCGGCCTTCATTCTGGGCATCGCGCTGGGTGGGCTCTGGCTGAAAAACCGTGCAGATAGGCTGACCGCACCGCTTGCGACTGCCGGTTGGATCCAGGTGTGGATGGGTGTCGCCGCATTGGCGTCCATGTTCGTCTATGCCAACGCGTTCGAGTGGGTCGGATGGCTGATGATGGTCATCGTGCACAGTGCGGAGGGATATGGCCTATTCAACGTGGCAAGTGCAGGTATCGCGCTGCTCGTCATGTTCCCCGCAGCCTTCTTTGCCGGTATGACGCTGCCTCTGCTCACGCTGGCGCTGCTGCGGCAGGGCCATGGCGAAAAATCGATCGGCCAGGCCTACGCATTCAATACGCTGGGCGCAATCATTGGCGTACTCGCCGCGGTGCATCTGCTGATGCCCGTGCTGGGCCTGAAGTACGCGCTGCTGAGCGCTGCCGTGCTCGACATCGGTCTGGGTCTGGTGCTGCTGGCTCGTTATGCGCCGGCCTCGACCCGTTGGCGGCTGCCACCGATGGTGCCGGCGGCGGCGATTTCTGCTGCTGCGGTACTGGCTGCCAGTTGGCTGGTTACCTTCGATCCGGCCGTTCTGAATTCATCGGTGTATCGCTTCGGTTCCACGTCATTGGGCGCGGACACCAAGACGGTGTTCTTCAAGGATGGGAAGACCGCGACTGTTGCCGTCATCGAACGGAATGAAGAGGACGGACCCGTGCGGATGATCTCCACCAACGGCAAGGTGGATGCCGGCCTGGCGCTGCAAGCCGATCAGGCGCCGACGTCCGATGAGTCGACCATGGTGTTGCTCGCCGCGATCCCGTTGTCCATGCGTGAGCACTACGACCGCATCGGTGTAATCGGGTTTGGCTCGGGCATGACCACGCATACGCTCATGGGGCACGCAAAAGTAGGCGCGGTGGATACGGTGGAAATCGAGCCGGCAATGGTCGAGGGTGCCCGCCACTTCGGCGACCGGGTTTCGAGGGCGTACAACGACCCGCGCTCGCACGTGATCATTGACGATGCCAAGGCGTACTTTGCCTCGGTGCCCAAGAAGTACGACCTGATCATCTCCGAGCCTTCCAATCCGTGGGTCGGTGGCACCGCATCCTTGTTCAGTACCGAGTTCTATCAGTACATCCCGAAGCAGCTCAATCAGGATGGCTTGTTCGTTCAATGGCTGCAGTTGTATGAAATCACCCCTGAGCTGGTCAACTCGGTGCTCTCGGCCATGCTGGTCAACTTCAAGGATGCGAAGGCGTATCTGGCCAACGAGGGCGATCTGATTCTAGTGGCCTCACCGCACGGAGAGGTCCCTGATCTCTCCGCGGACATTTTTCGCCAGCCGTTGGTGGCTGCCGATCTTGCTCGTATCGGCGTGACCGACCTGCGTGCTTTGCAGGACACCAAAGTGTTGAATCGCCGTGGTCTGGAAGGCTATCTGGCGCTCTATCCGCACCAGATGAACTCCGACATGTTCCCGGTGTTGAAGCTCCAGGCGCCGGTGGCTCGGTTCCAGCGTACCCAGGTGGCAGACTTCGATGCAATGGGCTCGGCTCCGTGGCCGTTGGTCCGCAGCCTCGGTGGCCCGATGCCGGCAAGCGACCGTTCGTTTGGCACTAACCGTCTATCGCTCGCGTCGGTTCGGCAGGCTGAGGCCGCTCAGGAGGTATTTGCTGCATTGGTGGAGGGGAGCAAGGCGCCGCCCTCAGCAATGTCCGAGTTCGACGCATTGCAAGTGGACGCACTGCGCGGGCTGGCGGCTGCCTGTGAACTGGACAGCCGACCGGAGCGGACGGCCACAATGATTTTCTCGCTGGCGACGGAAACCGTAGTGTTCCTGGACTCCGCGCGGCTCGAGCGCATCTGGGGCAAGCCGACGTGGCTGCGTTGCCCTTCGAATGATGCCACCGTCCAGGCCGCCCTCGGCCTGGTAGCGGCCGCCTCGGAAGATCGGCATCGCGACGTAGTCGAGTTGGGCCTGGAGCTGTTGGACGGCGAGCATGGTGCAGCACTGCTGCAGGATGGCGTCTCTGGCTACTACATCATGGGCGCGATGCAGTACGCAGCACTGTCAGAGGGCGATCCTGCCGTCGCTCAGCAGTTGATGCAGCGCTATTGGTCGCGCTTGGACCGGAAGGCGCAGGGCAATCCTTCGCTGCGGTTGATGACGCTGCTGGCGACGCGTGCTGAACACGGAGGGCGTAGCCCGTAGCGCGGCTATTGGCACCATGGTCCCGGCTTTTTCACAAATCGAGACGTGGCGCTCATTTCCATAAGCGCCATTCGACAAGACTAATGCGTCAAACGTCAGTGGGCGCTCATTCCTGCGCCCGCAGTTGCCCATCCACAGGGAGGTGGTTGTGCCCGCGCGCGTCCTGAAGAATATTCTTTTGCTGCTAGTGCTTTCGCTGCTTCCAGTCGTTGCATCTGCAGCGCAACAGCCACTGGCCGAAACAAAGTTCTGCTTCGAGGGCAAGTGTTTCCCAACGCTCAGCCAAGCCGAAGCCGAGCTTCGTTCCAAGGCGGGTACATATGGCCCCCTCTGGACCAAGGCCCGCGTATCTCGTTACATGGACTCGGTGCTGATGCACCAGTATGTGGTGAAGGATCAAGAGGCGGAAACCATGTACAAGCCCGGGTACCGGGCGAGTGGAAATGGCGTTAGAGAAGTCAACTGCGCGGCACAGATGGATCCATATGATGGTGCGGGAACGGAAATTCTCTAGTCTGTTGGGCGGTGCCACCACGCTTGATTGGAACATAAGCGCAAGGTGCGTCTGCGATGGCGCAAGCTTCAGCCTTGACGAGTTTCAGGTCGATTTGACCCCGGTTGTCTATCTTCGAAGGCCCGATCAGTACAGCTCACCGGGCCATGCGATGGAGGTGAGGCTCAAAGAGCTGGATCATGTGGGTGACATCAACGCCTGGAGTGCTGGTGAGAAAGCTAGCGCAGAGTCCTATGAGCGATTTTTGAGGCTTCAGGCGTATCAGAGCCAAGCCGAGTGTGAATCGAACAATAGAGACGCTATGGAGTCTTTTGTGCGTACCGGCTTTTATCCAGCGATGATGGGTTCAATTTACCGGTGGGATTTAAGTCGAAAGCATGACGTGACGGAATGGTGACTTACTTCTCACTTTTTGCGCGGGCTGGGGCGATGGGTGTTGATTGAACTGGAGAGATCTTTGATGATCCGATACCTGCTGGTGATCTGTGTGTCCCTCGTTTGTGCATTCTCGATTCCGATTGGGAGGGTGGGCGCTTCTCCGTCTTGCCAATGCCCGCCGATGGAGCTCGAATTTAAGCATTCGGAAGGCTCGCCCGAGCTGCGTACAAGCGTTTTAACACTTCGGAACCTCGGCGATGTGACTGTGTACTTCCCGCTATGGGAGCCGAATTCCGCCTCTCGCGTGCCCCTCCTGCATTGGGGCGCGTACCAAATCTACACCCGCAACTCGAACTACACCCGCGAATTAAATATGCGGGGATGGGTGCCTATCCTTGAAGCGGGCTCGTTACCTCCATGGGGAGGGGCTCTGGTCGTCAATCCAGGTGCCACCGTCGACTTGCATATTGGGATCGAGCGCGTCCTTCAGGAGAATGACATTCCGGAAGCCATGGTCATGGTGGAGCTGATTTCGATTGCCACAATGTGCCAGGTGAGGTCGACTGCGATAAGCGTGCAGGATCTCGCGAAGCTACTTCCACCTAGTCAATAGGCCAGCGTCTATGAAGTGACTACATACCGTCCATGCAAGCGTCCGACGTCGGGAGCTTCTTCCAAAGGGCGCGCGGCAGCGCTTGAGCAGGAGTTGAAGGGAGTGGTGTACTCCACTGAAAGGGGGTGCTCAGACGCAAATAGAGGCAGGCTTCAGTCAATAGTGGAAGCCGGAGCGTACGACGCTTTTTCTGCGTCTAAGCGCAGGTGGGATGACAGTGGTCGACATTCGAGGGGTGTGCCATGAGGCTGAGCGGGAGTGTCCTGCTGTTGGCTGTGCTGTTAGTCCAAGGTTGTGCCGCTGAACTTCGTCGTAACGCAGCGTGCCCTTTGCTGGACATCGACTTCGTCGGCGTCAAGGATCGGGGCTCGTTGCAGGCTCGAGGAGAGTTCACGATACGTAGCTCAGGTGCGCGTTCCAGCGATATCCCTCTTGGAGACCCTGGCCGCTCCTTGGTTGATGATTACTACGTACGTGTGCTTCGACGAGATTCGGCGACCTCGGAATGGCGGGAGGATGATCCCGATCTCGGGCATTCGAGGGCGCCAGCGGGTGCGCTGGAGCTTGAGCCCGCAGGCTCTACGACGCTCTATGTGAAGAAATGGT
>NZ_JAGXKC010000560.1:0-249 GCF_019091045.1 Stenotrophomonas sp. GbtcB23
TACCCCGGTCACCGTGCTCACCGGCTATCTCGGCGCGGGCAAGACGACCCTGCTAAACCGCATCCTTTCCGAGCCGCACGGCCGGAAGTATGCGGTCATCGTCAATGAGTTTGGCGAGGTCGGCATCGACAATGACCTGATCGTCGATGCCGATGAGGAAGTCTTCGAGATGAACAATGGCTGCATCTGCTGCACGGTTCGCGGTGACTTGATCCGCATCATCGAGGGTCTGATGCGCCGTCCCGGCCG
>NZ_JAGXKC010000561.1:0-249 GCF_019091045.1 Stenotrophomonas sp. GbtcB23
CATCGCCAAGGATGTCGATTCCAACGGATCGCTGCTGCGCCAGGCCTTCGTGGCCGACGCCGGCTGGAGCGAATCGGTACCGCCCGAGGTGGTGGAAGCCCGCGAGCTGCTCCGCCATGAGCAGAGCCGCGGGCCGATCGCCCTGGCGCCGGGCCTCTGGGAAGACCCGCTGGTGCGCGTTCGCCTGTGGGACGGGCTGTACCCGCGCCGCATCCACTGGGCTGACAAGGGCCTGATGCTCTGGCGGAC
>NZ_JAGXKC010000562.1:0-248 GCF_019091045.1 Stenotrophomonas sp. GbtcB23
AGCCCGGTGACGGTGACGCCCCATGCCGGCCGCGTCCGCGCCGAGAGCTCCATCCGGCTGTTCGACCACGCCGCAGCACTGGTGCGTGAGCAGCCTCCGCTGGACAACGTGCGCGTGCGGCTGGACCTGCTGGGCAAGGACGGCATCCTCTATTACGAGGACCCGGTCAGCGGTCAGGTCGGCAATGCCGTGTGCGTCGACGGGCGCTATTACGGCGCCACGCTGGAACCGCAGCTGGGATTGCGGAT
>NZ_JAGXKC010000563.1:0-248 GCF_019091045.1 Stenotrophomonas sp. GbtcB23
GGAAAGATAATCCCGACTCCAGGGTGATCGCCGCCGCCGCGACGAGGCTGAATTGCACCAGCACCGGTCCCATTATGTTCGGCAGGATCGTCCGGAAAAGTATGTGAAAGGACCCCGCGCCGAGGCTGCGGGCGGCTTCCACATATTCCCGCGAGCGGATTGTCAGCACACTTGAGTATACCACGAGCACAAACTTCGGCAGGAAGATGACGGCCATGTCCGGCACCAGCATCGTACCGCCGGGACCG
>NZ_JAGXKC010000564.1:0-248 GCF_019091045.1 Stenotrophomonas sp. GbtcB23
CGGCATCGCCTCGCTGATCGGCAGCATCGCCTCGCTCATTCCCTTCGTACAACCGCCGATCACCAGCGATCAGGTGAAGCTCCTGAAGACCGACAAAATCGTTTCCGACGCCGCCGTGAAGGAAGGCCGCACGCTTGCAGGGATGGGCATCCGCCCGACGCTCCCCACCTCGATCCTGCCGTCCTACCTGGTACAGTACAGGCCGCAGGGCCAGTATACCGGATCAGGCCGTGCTGCCTAATGCATCG
>NZ_JAGXKC010000565.1:0-248 GCF_019091045.1 Stenotrophomonas sp. GbtcB23
GTGGAAGGCGGATTGGCCGCAGCGGGAGTTCTCCCATCAACTCTTCGGCAAAGATGGCGCATACGTTGCTCCGTTGGTGGACGGGGAGCGTTACCGGCTGCGACACGTACATATTGTTCCGTTCAATACCCACTCGCGTAAGCGCTGGTTCGTCGTGCTCAGGCGCCGCGGTCGCAAGACGAGTGACCGTCATCTGGTTTACGTCGGGGATGACAACGGCAACTTTGGACTGATCTACATACTGGATG
>NZ_JAGXKC010000566.1:0-247 GCF_019091045.1 Stenotrophomonas sp. GbtcB23
GCGATGGACAGTGGCGGCGGGCCCGTATCCCGTTGGTTTGGTTCACCCAGGAGAAACGCCATGTGCTGGCATGAAGATTCCAACGACGCCGCCCTGATCGACGGTGACGCACCCGACCTCGACGCAGAGCCGGTAGTGGACACGCCGCTGCCGCGGCGGAACAACGACGTCTACTACCTGGGCGACACCGGCCGGCTGCCGCAGGATGGGCGCCGCGCGCTGTGCCAGCTGCTGATCGGCCCCAGCA
>NZ_JAGXKC010000567.1:0-247 GCF_019091045.1 Stenotrophomonas sp. GbtcB23
GGGAGGACGAGGCCGAGGCGGTACTGGGCCATGAAATCGCGCACGTGGCCACCGGTGACATGATCACCATGGCGCTGCAGCAGGGCGTGCTCAACACGTTCGTGATCGTGCTGGCACGCGTGGTCGGCGGCATCATCGACAGTGCGCTGCCGGGCAACCGCGAAGGCGGCGGCCGCGGGTTCGCCCACTTCATCATCGTGTTCGTGCTGGAAAGGGAGGTCGGCCTGCTCGCGACCATGGACGCCAT
>NZ_JAGXKC010000568.1:0-247 GCF_019091045.1 Stenotrophomonas sp. GbtcB23
TGCTCTGGGCCAGCGCCGTGGTCGACATCAATGCGCTCAGCGAGAAAGCGGCAATCGCCGCCGATATCAGTTTCCTGTTCATGCTCCAGCTCCTTCTCAATTGATAAATTCGTTTAATCTCATTCTCTATGCCATTGAAGATTCTTACTTCGTCTCGACAGGAACAGAATGGCCGAGCGTATGCATCAACCGGTTGGCCCAGCCAAAGATCGCGGCGGAATGGATGAGGTCGATGATCTCGGCTTTC
>NZ_JAGXKC010000569.1:0-247 GCF_019091045.1 Stenotrophomonas sp. GbtcB23
ACTGGGAAGACATTATCGACCGTACCGGCGAAATCGTGCCGCAATACGGCTTCCTCCAGTTCGAGAGGGAAGTGGACAGCGCAGAGCGCGCAAGTGCAGAGATGGTGAAAGGGTAGGTTTTGCCATCTTAAGCCGGATCGGGGAAACCCGATCCCCTACGGCGCAAAACCGAATACCACGCATCTGGCGCCGGATAAACTTTCAAGAAACGGCGTCGTTCAGATGGCAGGCTGAAAGATGGCCCGGT
>NZ_JAGXKC010000057.1:0-15316 GCF_019091045.1 Stenotrophomonas sp. GbtcB23
ACTGTGCTGCGCCGTGCGGAGATGATGCTGCACAACCACTGACCATAAGCACAGCCAGGAACGCCATGACGGCGAGTGCAATCTTCTCGACAACGGTCGTTGCAGGGGGCGGAAGTAGTCTCAACTCTGGTGCTCGAAAGGGTGCAGGTTGGGCAGATATTCAGAGATGAGGGACGTCCTCTTCTTTCGTCGGGAAACCAAAGGCTTCACGCTTCTGCCGGATGCCATCCGGCACGGGCGGCCGTGGAATATCCCGAGCGACGAGCCACTGCTGACACTTCTTCTGCCAGGGCAGGAGATCTGGCGTGGTCACACCCCAATAGATGTGCTCCGCCATGATCATTCGACTGGGCTTGCCCGATGTTTTGGGCGGGGTAAACATGATCGTCGGATCCGCACCATGCTCCATCAACCAGTACGCATGTTCGAAGGCGCCGCGAGTGGTATACCAGCTCAACACCGTATCGGCGCTTCCCCGATTCGCCTCATTGATGTTCGCGCCATTCTCGACCAGGAGTTTGATGTTCTTCCACTGATTGCCAGAAATGAAGGCCTGGAACAACAAGGTCTCGTTGGCAGAATTCCGAGTGTTGGGATCCCCGCCATGCCTGAGCAGCAGCTCAAGGAAGCGTGGATCGTCCATCTTGGCGGCGTAGACCATCGCGTTGTTGAAGCGGAGTTCGCGACCCTCCACTTGCTTCACCTCACGCGCGTTCGGGTCGGCGCCGTTGTCCAGAAGTGCGCGCAGTCCGTCAAGATTCCCTGCGCGGAGGGGCCATGCCACCAAAGGAATGCCGTCGCGCCTGGCGAAGACACTGTCGGGATCGACCCCTTCATTTTTGATCAGGCGGCGAATGGTTTGCATATCGCCGGTTTCGGTCGCTGTAGCCAACTCCAATGCCTTTCCATCGAAGTAGTCGCCGGCGCCATGTGTAGACGATGCAGCGCATCCATTTACCAGGAAAAGTGTGAGCCATGCCGCACTTATGATGGTTTTTGTCATCAAGTTGTGAAGACTGATGCGCATGATCGTCCTGATGTTGAACCCCTGAAGGGGGTGACATTAGCAAACTGTTCTGCTATTCGATAAGAAGCGCGGCTCGGGGGGGATCGCGCACCTTCACTGTGCAATGGAGCTTGCCATGAGCGGTCCCGATATTGAGGCGCGCGCCCGCGCTATCCAGGAACAAAACCTTCTTGTTCAACAGTTGCGTGAAAGCGGCAACGATAACGAAGCGAATCGTCTGCAGGAAACCTATCATGCGCGGGAGATGTCTGGTCTTGCCGCGGATGTCTACCTTTCTGCGAAGCGGGATGGATCGCCACCCACCGGTTGGACCCGAGCGACGAGCGACCCTGCCGCCCTCCGCGCTGCAGGTATAGACATGACCGACGACCAGGTGAGGGACTTCCTTCAGCCGCCCCAGTCTGGCTTCCGTGCCGAGATCTATATTCCCGACAAGCGTGTGTTCGGTGACGACGCCAAACCTGTGGTCGTATACAAGGGGTCAACCGGCAAGATCATCGATCCATTCGCACCGGGCGGGTGGCGCGAGTCGGGCGGGGAAGACTTCCTCAACAATGGTCAGCAGGGCATTGGCATGCGCAGCGATTACTATGATCGCGCCATGGATCTTGCGACCCAGATGAATGACCGGGTCGGCGGCAACTTCGAAATCGCCGGCCACTCCCTCGGTGGCGGCATGGCCTCCGCCGCCTCTGCCGTCACCGGCGCCCGCGCCACCACTTTCAATGCCGCCGGTCTGCACCCGGATACGCCAGCGCGCTACGCCAAAGACAACGGCCTGCCAACCTTCAACCCGCAGCAGACCGTGCACACCTACCAGACCAGCGGTGAGGTGCTCAACGATGTGCAGAACGGGATGCAGCGCCTCAACGAACAACAGCGACATGCCTACGGGCTGCTGGCCAACGAAGCCAGCATGCTGATGCGCGAGCCGCTGATGCAGGCCAAGGTGGCCGAGAAGATGCGCGAGATGCTGCCGCCCGGTGCGCAGACCGCAGCCGCGCAATTCGTCGAACAGTTGGCCACCAAACCGGGCTACGAGGCCCTTCGCGATATCCCGGTCGCGGCGGGGCGCATGGAATTGGTGCTCGATCCCAAGACCCGCGATGCGCAGGAGCGGCTGGTGGATCGCGCGCGTACCGATGCCCCCAGCCAGGTAGCCGAGCTGGCCGGACCGTTGTCCAAGGTGCTGCACTCGGCCGCGCATGGCATGCACAACGGCCGGGTAGTGGGCGAAGTGGTGGAGAAGGGCGGGGCAACCGCCGCCCACGTCCTTGACCGCACCGGCGACGCCGTGGAGCAGGTCGCCCGCGTGCAGGGCATGGTGGTGGGCAAGGTAGTCGACATGGGCTCGACCACGCTGCAGGTGAGCGCCAAAGCCACCACCACCGTGTATGCCCAAGGCCGCGAACTGACCGGGATGATCGAGTCCACGGCGCATCGCGTGGAATCGCGCGCGCAGTCCGGCATTCTGTCGGTGGCCTCATGGGGCGCCGGCAAGCTGGGGTTCGACAACGTCGCCAGGGATCTCGACAGCCGCGCCGATGCTGTACACGGCGCCGGACAAGCGCGCGCCACTGCCGCAACTCGCGATGCCCGGGAGGACGCCGATGCGGCCCGCACCGCCGGCCAGCGCACCGCCGAGAGCATCGACCGTGACGGCCAATGGGTGGCCGGTAAGCTTCAGAATGGGTATGCCACGGCCGGCGCCTATGTCGACCAGGGCTATGACTTTGCGGCGCACCATATCAAGAACACCACGGCGCAGGCGCCGGCGGTGTTTGCCTCGGTTGGCGGGGCAGTGGCGGGCCTTCGCGGCGCGGCCGCTACCTACGTACCCACGGCGCTGACGCCGCAGAACATCGGCAACATCATCGAGACCAAGCGCCTGGTCGAAAACATCGGCCCGGCATTTGGCGAGGCTGTGCAGCGCCACGGGATGAAGGAAACGGTCATTCCCAGCCTGGATGCCGAGCTCATCAAGCAGGAAGCGCAGGCCCGCGCGCTGCTGGAACAGCACGAACGCATCCAGCACCCGGCGGAGAAGCACGCCGCCGTCGCCCCCGAGCCCTCCACGCTGGTGGTCGGCATCAATGATCCCGGCCACAGGCAGTACCACATGTTCCAAGGCGCCCAAGCCGGGGTGCACGGAATTGATGCTGCCCACAACCGCGTGCCCGACCTGCAGAGTGACCAGCTGGCCGGTGCGCTGGCGGCCAAGGCCACGCAGGAAGGCCTGGAACGCATCGAGCGGGTCGTGCTCAGCGAGGACCGCACCCGCGTGTTCGCGGTCGATACCCAGGACCTCACCTCCGTGCACCGCCACCTGGCCCAGGTGGACGTGGTGGCCGGCCGGCAGCAGCCGCTCAGCGTGAGCACCGAGCAGGTGGCCGAGGTCAACCGCCAGCAGGAACGTGCCGCTGCTGCCCCGGTGCTGGTGGCTGACCTGGGCGCCGAACAGCAGCGCGAGCAGGAGCAGCAGGCTGCGCGGCGGATGGGATGAGACGGGGCGGGTGGGTGCTGGAACCGGCGGCGGCCGCTGGAACGGCGGGGCCGGCGGGATTGGTTGGAACGGCGGGACCGGCGGGAACGCCTGAACGGCTGGAACGACTGGAACGACTGGAACGACTGGAACAGCCGCAACGGCTGGACCGGCTGGAACGGCTGGAACGGCTGGAACGGCTGGACCGGCTGGAACTGCTGGAACTGCTGGAACTGCTGGAACTGCTGGAACGAGGGTAGCGCCGACTGTTAGTCGGCTGCTTGACCGGGCAGCCGACTAACAGTCGGCGCTACCTCCGCCACCTCCGCCTGAGGCCTTTGTCCATCCGGCCGCGCCACGGCCCGGGTTCCATCCGGTGCCGCCAATGCGGTACAGTCCCCGGGTGTCCATTCTGACGACCCCGCATACCCTTTCTTCCGCTCGCCGTTGGTGGCGATGGTGGCCTGTTGCCGTCGTCCGTCCCGCCACCGCCGTTTCCCGGAAGGAAAGTCGTCTTGATCACGCTCGAGCAGTTCCAGCAGCAGGCCGCTGAAGGCCACACCCGCATCCCCGTCGTCCGTGAAGTGCTGTCCGACCTGGACACGCCGCTTTCGGTCTATCTGAAGCTCGCCGACGGGCCGCATACCTACCTGTTCGAATCGGTCGAAGGCGGCGAGCGCTTCGGGCGCTATTCCATCATCGGCCTGCCGGCCCGCCGCGTGTACGCCTTCCACGGCCATACCCTGACCGTCAGCGAAGCTGGCCAGGTGGTGGAAACCCGTGAGGTGGCAGACCCGTTCACCGAAGTGGAGGCGCTGCGCAGCGCCCATTCGGTGCCCAAGCTGGCCGGCCTGCCGGGCTTCACCGGCGGCCTGGTGGGCTGGTTCGGGTTCGAA
The DNA here is from genome assembly GCF_019091045.1 of Stenotrophomonas sp. GbtcB23. Classification (NCBI taxonomy): domain Bacteria; kingdom Pseudomonadati; phylum Pseudomonadota; class Gammaproteobacteria; order Lysobacterales; family Lysobacteraceae; genus Stenotrophomonas; species Stenotrophomonas sp. GbtcB23. The sequence continues at coordinate 4,406 of NZ_JAGXKC010000057.1, forward strand.
TGCATCGGCTACATCGAACCGCGCCTGGCCCCGCCGCGCGGCCGCGACGAGCTCGGCACCCCGGACATCCTGCTGCTGCACTCCGAAGAACTGGCGGTGTTCGACAACCTCAAGGGCCGCCTGTACCTGATCGTGCACGCCGACCCGGGCCAGCCCGGTGCATGGGACGAGGCGCAGGCGCGGCTGGACGGCCTGGTGGCCAAGCTGCGCGCCCCCGGCGCGGGCTACCCGGTGCCGATCACCCGCGACGTGCTGGACGAGAACGACTTCGTGTCCGGCTTCACCCGCGAAGGTTTCATCGCTGCGGTGGACAAATCCAAGGAATACATCCGCGCCGGCGACATCTTCCAGGTGGTGCTCAGCCAGCGCCTGAGCGTGCCGTTCAAGGCGCGCCCGGTGGATGTATACCGTGCGCTGCGCGCGCTGAATCCGTCGCCGTACATGTATTTCCTCGACACCGGCGACGTGCAGGTGGTCGGCTCCTCGCCGGAAATCCTGGTGCGTCTGCAGGACGGGGAAGTGACCGTGCGCCCCATCGCCGGTACCCGCCCGCGCGGCGCCACGGTGGAGGAAGACAACGCGCTGGAAGCCGAACTGCTGGCCGATCCGAAGGAACGCGCCGAGCACCTGATGCTGATCGACCTGGGCCGCAACGACGCCGGCCGTGTTTCCAAGGCCGGCACGGTGGAAGTGGGCGAGCAGTTCGTGATCGAACGCTACAGCCACGTCATGCACATTGTCAGCGAAGTGACCGGGCAGCTGCAGCCGGGCCTGAGCTACGCCGATGTGCTGCGCGCCACGTTCCCGGCCGGCACGGTCAGCGGCGCGCCAAAGATCCGCGCGCTGGAAGTGATCCGCGAGCTGGAGCCGATCAAGCGCAATGTCTACGCCGGCAGCATCGGTTACATCGGCTGGCACGGCGATGCCGACACCGCCATTGCGATCCGCACCGCGGTGATCAAGGACGGCCGCCTGCACGTGCAGGCCGGCGCCGGCATCGTCTACGACTCGGACCCGGGCAAGGAATGGGACGAGACCATGAACAAAGGTCGCGCGCTGTTCCGCGCCGTCGCCCAGGCCGCCAAGGGCCTGTAAGTCACCCGGTTGCCGGCCAACGGCCGGCGCTACCGATTCCGTATTGCATCCTTGATTCCAGGAATTTGCCATGTTGTTGATGCTCGACAACTACGACAGCTTCACCTACAACCTCGTGCAGTACCTGCAGACCCTGGGTGCCGATGTAAAGGTGGTGCGCAACGACGCCCTGAGCGTTGACGAGATCGCCGCGCTCGCGCCCGAGCGCATCGTGATCTCACCCGGCCCGTGCACGCCCAACGAAGCGGGCGTGTCGCTGGAGCTGATCCGGCGGCTGGGTCCGACCATTCCCATCCTGGGCGTGTGCCTGGGCCACCAGGGGATCGGCCAGGTGTACGGCGGCGATGTCATCCGCGCCGGCACCATCATGCACGGCAAGACCTCGCCGATCCGGCATGAAGGCAAGGGCGTGTTCGCCGGCCTGCCGGACCGCTACCAGGCCACCCGCTACCACTCGCTGGTGGTGGACAAGACCACGCTGCCCGACTGCCTGGAAGTGACCGCCTGGACCGAGAACGAGGACGGCACCATGGAAGAGATCATGGGCCTGCGCCACCGCGAACACCCGGTGGAAGGCGTGCAGTTCCACCCCGAATCGATCCTCACCGAGCACGGCCACGCCCTGCTGAAGAATTTCCTGCAAAGGAACCCCGCATGACCTTCTCCCCCCAGGAAGCCCTGCAACGCACCATCGAGCACCGCGAAATCTTCTTCGACGAGATGGTCGACCTGATGCGCCAGGTGATGCGCGGTGAGGTGTCGCCGGTAATGACCGCTGCGATCCTCACCGGCCTGCGGGTCAAGAAGGAAACCGTCGGCGAGATCGCGGGCGCGGCCACGGTGATGCGCGAGTTGGCGCTGGCCGTGCCGGTCGAAGACCGCACCCACCTGATCGATATCGTCGGTACCGGTGGCGACGGCTCGCATACCTTCAACATCTCCACCTGCGCGATGTTCGTGGTGGCGGCGGCGGGCGCGAAGGTCGCCAAGCATGGCAACCGCAGCGTGTCGTCCAAGTCCGGCAGTGCCGATGCGGTCGAAGCACTGGGCGCGATCATCGAGCTGCGTCCGGAGGAGGTGGCCCGCGCGATCAGTGAAACCGGCATCGGCTTCATGTTCGCCCCGATGCACCACCCCGCCATGAAGGTGGTGGCCCCGGTGCGGCGCGAAATGGGCGTGCGCACCATCTTCAACATCCTTGGCCCGCTGACCAATCCGGTTGGCGCCACCAACGTGCTGATGGGCGTGTTCCATCCGGATCTGGTCGGCATCCAGGCACGCGTGCTGCGCGAGCTGGGCGCCGAGCGCGCGATGGTGGTGTGGGGCCGCGACAACATGGACGAGATCTCGCTCGGCGCCGGTACCCTGGTCGGCGAGCTGCGCGACGGCAAGGTGCGCGAATACGAGATCCACCCCGAAGACTTCGGCATTGCCATGTCGGCCAGCCGCAACCTCAAGGTGAGCGGGCCGGAAGAATCCATCGCGATGCTGCGTGGCGTGCTCGATGACCAGCCGGGCCCGGCGCTGGACATCGTGGCGCTCAACGCCGGGGCGGCGCTGTACGTGGCCGGCGTGGCCAGCAGCATCGCCGACGGCCTGGCCCGTGCCCGCGCGGCCATCGCCGACGGCAGCGCACGCCAGCGCATGCAGGATTACGTGGATGCGACCCAGCGCATCCGGCGCGCGGGCTGAGCCCGATTTCACGCTTTGCTGCGGGCTGGCCGATAATGGCCGGCCTGAAGGACCCTGAACGACATGAGCGACAAGAGCGACATCCTCGAGACCATCCTGGCCCGCAAGGCCGTTGAAGTGGCCGAGCGCCGTGCACGGGTTCCGCTGGAAGCGCTGCAGGCACGGCTCGCGGAGGCGCCGCCGGTGCGCGGCTTCGCCGATGCACTGCGCGCCTCGATTGCCGCCGGCAACCCGGCGGTGATCGCCGAGGTGAAGAAGGCCAGCCCGTCCAAGGGCGTGATCCGCCCGGACTTCCACCCCGCCGATATTGCGGTGAGCTACGAGTTCGGTGGGGCGAGCTGCCTGTCGGTGCTGACCGACGTGGATTTCTTCCAGGGCGACGACGCCTACCTGCAGCAGGCCCGCGAGGCCTGCACGCTGCCGGTGCTGCGCAAGGACTTCGTGATCGATGCGTACCAGGTCTACGAGGCCCGCGTGCTGGGTGCCGACTGCATCCTGCTGATCGTGGCCGCGCTGGAAGACCGCCAGCTGGCCGAGCTGTCCGACCTGGCCATGCAGCTGGGCATGGACGTGCTGGTGGAAGTGCACGACATCGATGAACTCGAACGCGCCATCCAGGTGCCGGTGCCGCTGATCGGCATCAACAACCGCAACCTGCGCACCTTCGAGGTGTCGTTGCAGACCACCCTGGACATGCGCCAGGCCGTGCCGCGCGACCGCCTGCTGGTGACCGAGAGCGGCATCCTGGGCGCCGACGACGTGAGCCTGATGCGCAACGCCGGCGTGCATGCGTTCCTGGTGGGCGAGGCCTTCATGCGGGTCGAAGAGCCCGGCGAGGGCCTGCGTCAGCTATTCTTCAGCGCATGACTGCGATCTACCCGACTCCGCGTGACGACGCGCCGCTGGTGGTCTTCGACTTCGACCACACCCTTTATGACGGCGATTCCGGCAGCCACCTGTTTGCCTCGCTGATCAAGCGCAACCCGCTGCGGCTGCTGGCCGCGCTGCTGGTGACGCCGGTAGCGGGGCCACTGGTGGCGATGTTGCCGACCCGGCGTACCGGTATTTCGGTCTATGTCTGGATCGCCACGTTCGGGTTGCACCGCGCGCGCGAGTTCAACCGCGTGATCGATGCCTACGTGATCAAGCACGAGGGGCAACTGCGCGCCAAGCTGCTTCCGGAGGCGCTGGCGGTGTTCGCCGCGCACCGGGCGCAGGGCGACCGGGTAGTGGTGGCGACCGGCGCGCCGCCGGAGCTGGCCCGCGCCATCCTGGCGTTTGTCGCCCATCAGGGCGTGCCGGTGATCGGCAGTGAAGTGGGCCCGCGCTTCGGTGCGGTTGGTGCCACGCGCCATTGCCACAACGAAGAGAAGATGCGCATGCTGCGCGAGCGCGGCTATGGCGACATCGATGTGGCCTATTCGGACAGCACCGCGGACCTGCCGTTGCTGCTGGCAGCCAAGGAGCCGGTGGTGGTGAACCCGAAGGTGTCCAAGGTCGCGTATTTCCGGCAGGTGCTGAAGCCCGGCACGCGGATCCTCAACTGGGGTTGCGTGGATCGCGGCGGCGACCGCTGAGGCGTATCGACCAACGGTCGATACCTACCGTTGGCGCGCCACACGCCGGTAGCGCCCTACCGTTGGTAGGGCGGCGGCGCACAGCGCCGCGCTTTACCCCGCCAGCCAGCCGCGCACCGCGCCGCTGATCTGGAACAGGCTGATCGACAGCACCAGCACGCCCACGGCCACCAACACCCAGCGTTCCTTGACCCGCTTCACCAGCACCGCGGCCAGCGGTGCGGCCATCATGCCGCCGATCAGCAGGCCGGCCACGATGTTCAGGTACTGCAGGCCCATCGAGAGCAGGAAGGTGATCGATACCGCCAGGGTCACCACGAACTCGGCCGCGTTGACCGTGCCGATGGTGGTCCGGGCCTGGCCGCCCCGGGCGAGCAGGGTGGAGGTGGCCACCGGACCCCAGCCGCCGCCGCCGCTGGCGTCCAGCAGCCCGGCGACGAAGCCCAGCACCGGCACCCGCTTCACTTCCTGGCGCGGCACCAGCTTTCCGGCTGCGCGCAGCAGGATGAAGACCGCCAGGATCAGCAGGTAGCCGTAGATGAAGGGACGGATCGCATCACCGGGCAGCTGGGTCAGCACATAGGCGCCCAGCACGCCGCCGACCGCGCCCGGCAGGGCCAGGCGCAGGAACAACCGCTTGTCCACGTTGCCGGCCACCAGGTGCGAAACACCCGAGGCGCCTGTCGTGAACACCTCTGCGGTGTGCACGCTTGCGCTGACCGCCGCCGGCGGCAGGCCCATGCTGAGCATGACCGACGATGAGACGAGCCCGAAGGCCATGCCGAGCGCGCCGTCCACCAGCTGCGCGCCAAGCCCGATCAGGATGAACCAGTAGAATTCGCTGCCAGGTGCCATGCCGTCAGCCTAGCGGCAGCGCGTGAAAGGCGCTGTCATGCCGACGTTGGCGCCGGCCGGTGGCCGGCATCCGGCGTCATCGGGTGCCGTACAGGACGACCGTCTTGCCCCGCGCATGCAGCAGCCCATCGCTCTGCAGCTTCTTCAGCACGCGGCCGGCCATTTCACGCGAGCAGCCGACCAGGCGGGCCAGCTCCTGGCGCGACACGCGCAGCTGGGTGCCCTGCGGGTGGCTCATGGCCTCCGGTTCGCGGGACAGGTCATGCAGGGTGCGCACGATGCGGTCGGTGACATCCAGGAACGCCAGGCGGCTGGCCTTGCGGCTGGTATCGAGCAGGCGCTTGGAGACCTGCTGGCCCAGTGCGTACAGCAGCCGGGGCGCGTCGGTGGACAGCGGGCCCAGGAACAGCTGGTGCAGCCGCTCGTAGCTGATCTCGGCCAGCTCGCAGGGGGTCCGGGTGCGCAGGATCACCTCGCGGCGGTCGGTTTCCACGAACAGGCCCATCTCGCCGACGAACTCCCCGGAGCCGAAGTAGCCCAGGACCAGTTCGCGGTCGTCTTCTTCTTCAGCAATTATGGAAACGGAGCCGCTGATCACGTAATACAGGGTGCCGGCGGGGTCACCGGGGCGGAAAACGTCCGTGCGGGCCGGGTAGCGGCGTCGGTGGCTGTGGGCCAGAAAGCGGTCAATGGTGGCGATGTCCAGGGCCAATGGACTTGTGGCAAGGCGCACAGATGACACGTTGAGGCGCTCCCTTTGCTCATGAACAATTCACGGCTATGTGCCGCGAGCTTAACGATCAGGGTTGTGAAGGGCAAACCCCAACACAGCAACTTGTTTCAATGCAAGTTTCGCCCCCGATCACTTTGCCCCATAATTGATCCTTTCCCACCACACACAGGATCGACCGCCGTGGTCAAGCCGTTGCCTCGCCTGAGGTTGCAGGGTTTCAACAACCTCACCAAGGCGCTGAGCTTCAACATCTATGACGTGTGTTACGCCCGCACCGAAGAGGAGCGTCAGCGTTACATTGAATACATCGATGAAGAGTACAACGCCGATAGGCTGACTCAAATCTTGACCGATGTCGCCGAGATCATCGGCGCCAACATCCTCAATGTCGCGCGCCAGGATTACGATCCGCAGGGCGCGTCGGTGACGATCCTGATCTCCGAAGAGCCGGTGATCGACAAGAAGCTGGCGGGCAAGGAGTTGATCTCCGATGCCGTGGTAGCGCACATGGACAAGAGCCACATCACCGTCCATACCTACCCCGAAACCCACCCGCAGGAAGGCATCGCGACGTTCCGCGCGGACATCGATGTGGCTACCTGTGGCGTGATTTCGCCGCTGAAGGCACTGAACTACCTGATCGAGAGCCTGGAATCGGACATCGTGATCATGGACTACCGCGTCCGTGGCTTCACCCGTGACGTGAAGGGCAAGAAGCACTACATCGATCACAAGATCAACTCGATCCAGAACTTCCTGGCCAAGAACATCAAGTCGCGTTACGAGATGTTCGACGTCAACGTCTACCAGGAAAACATCTTCCACACGAAGATGCACCTGAAGGATTTCGACCTGGACCAGTACCTTTTCGAGGAAAAGGCCAAGAACATCTCGTTCAAGGAACGCATGAAGATCGAAGCGCTGCTCAAGCGCGAGATCGAAGAGCTGTTCCACGGCCGCAACCTGTCCGAGTAACACCACGCGACACCCGCCCGGGCCTTGGCCCGGGTGGTGCTGCACAAGGCGGGACGCCCCGCCCTGTGGAACATCTGTTTTGCGCAGAAGTAATGTTCCACGGCAAGCTACCGACGACGGTCCGGTGTGAAGACACCGGGCCGTTTTGTTTTTGTTTAGGAGGCACCCATGCCCTGGATCTACCTGCTGCTGGCCGGCATCTTTGAAATCGGCTTTGCGATCGGAATGAAATATTCGGACGGCTTCAGCAAGCCGCTGCCCACGCTCGCCACGGTCGGCGCGGCACTGGTCAGCCTGTACCTGATGAGCCAGGCGATGAAATCCATCCCGGTGGGCACCGCCTACGCGATCTGGACCGGCATCGGCGCCCTGGGCGTGGCCACGCTGGGCATCTTCCTGTTCGGCGACAGCGCTTCGGCGCCGCGCCTGGCCTGCATCGGGCTGATCGTGGCCGGGGTGATCGGCCTCAAGCTCGTTTCGGGCTGACCTTAAAGCCGGTAGGCGATGGTCTTCATGACCTTGGAGGCCAGCGCCATCACGCCCGGGATCGGCGGCGGCAGCTTCCGCGCGCCGGCATGTTCGGCGTGGTCGGCGTGGCGGGCTTCGTCGATCTTCATCACCTTGAGGATCTCGCGGCTGCGCTGGTCGGTCGGGGGCAGGGTGTCCAGGTGTTCGTCCAGGTGGGCTTCCACCTGGCGCTCGGTTTCCACCACGAAGCCCAGGTTCCAGCCATCCCCGCGCAGCCCGGCCAGGGTGCCGATGGTATAGCTGCCGGCGTACCAGATCGGGTTGAACAGGCTGGGCCGGCTGTCCAGCTCGCGCAGGCGCTGGGCGCACCAGGCCAGGTGGTCGGTCTCTTCCTGGGCCGCCTCGAGCAGGTGGGCACGGGTTTCCGGCTCGCGGGCCACCGCGGCCTGGCCGAAGTACAGGCCCTGCGCGCAGACCTCGCCGACATGGTTGATCCGCATCAGGCCGGCGGCATGGCGGCGGGCCGGGGCGGGCATCGGTGCGTCCGGGGTCGCCTCGGCCGGGTACGGGCGGCTGGCCGGCGGGTTGCCGAACACCGTGTCCAGGGCGCGCTGGGCCTCGGTCAGCAGGTGGTCGAGCGGGGTGATCTGGCGGAGCGCGGTCATGCGGTTGGGCATCGCGGCGGGGGATCATCGATTCTCGCCCCCCGGCGCCGGTCTGCCAAGCCATGCCGCCGGTCGATTTGCATGTGGGCCAAATGGCCAGTACAATCCCGCCTCTTCACAACGCGTGGCAGAGTTCCGGCCGCTCCATGGCCGCAATGAGCCCGACCTACCTGAGTTCTTCCATGAGCACTTTCACTGCAAAGTCCGAGACCGTCCAGCGCGACTGGTATCTCGTCGACGCCTCCGGCAAGACGCTGGGCCGTCTGTCCACCGAGCTGGCCCGCCGTCTGCGCGGCAAGCACAAGCCGGTCTACACCCCTCACGTTGATACCGGTGATTACCTGGTTGTCATCAATGCAGAAAAGATTGCCGTCACCGGCAACAAGCTGCAGGACAAGCTGTACCACCGCTTCACTGGCTACATCGGCAACCTGAAGACCGAAACTCTGGCCCAGGCGCTGGAGCGCCACCCGGAGCGCGTCATCGAAACCGCCGTCAAGGGCATGCTGCCGAAGGGCCCGCTGGGCCGCGCCATGTACCGCAAGCTCAAGGTGTACTCGGGTTCCGAGCACCCGCACGCCGCTCAGCAGCCCCAGGTTCTGGATATCTAATCATGGCTATCACTCAAAACTACGGCACCGGCCGCCGCAAGTCCTCCACCGCCCGCGTGTTCCTGCGCAAGGGCGCCGGCAACATCACTGTCAATGGCCGTCCGCTGGACGAGTTCTTTGGCCGTGAAACCGCACGCATGATCGTGCGTCAGCCGCTGGAACTGACCAAGAACACCGAATCGTTCGACATCATGGTCACCGCCGCTGGCGGCGGCACCACCGGCCAGGCCGGTGCGATCCGCCTGGGCATCGCCCGCGCGCTGGTCGAGTACGACGAAACCCTGAAGTCCGAGCTGCGCAAGGCTGGCTTCATGACCCGTGACGCCCGTGAAGTCGAGCGTAAGAAGGTCGGCCTGCACAAGGCACGTCGCGCCACCCAGTTCTCCAAGCGCTGATCCATCGCACCTGGCGTGGGATCCTTCGGGATCCCGCTGGGAGGAAAGCAAAAGCCCGGCTTTGGCCGGGCTTTTGTCGTTTCAGCGGGGCAGGTTACGGTTACACCGCCCCCGGCTCACCCTTGGCCTTGCTGCGCGGCCAGTACCCGCCGCCGCGTTTGGGTGCCGGCGCGCGCTTGCGCGGGCGGTCATGGCCCGCCGCGTGCCCCGGCATCCAGGCCTCCTGGGCGGACTTGGGCATCGACTCCACGCCGGTGCCGGCCACGCCCCGGGCCAACGGCGCCAGGTGACGCAGCGCCCGCGCATAGACCCCGCGCTTGAACATCACCACGTGTTCGACCGGGTACCAGAAATCCACCCAGCGCCACTGGTCGAACTCGGGGCTGTCGGTATGGTCCAGCTTCACGTGCGATTCGTCGCCCGACAGGCGCAGCAGGAACCAGACCTGCTTCTGTCCGATGCAGACCTGCTTCTCGTTGCGACGGATGGCACGGGCGGGCAGGCGATAGCGCAGCCAACCCGGTGTCGCACCCAGCACTTCGACGTGCTCTGGCAACAGCCCGGTTTCTTCATGCAACTCGCGATACATGGCTTCGACAGGCGTCTCGTCGGTGTTCATGCCACCCTGCGGGAACTGCCAGCCATCCCGGCGCACACGTCGTGCCCAGAACACCTGCCCGTCCTGCCGCATCAGCACGATGCCGACGTTCGGTCGATAGCCGTCCGGATCGATCACGATGCGGACTCCTAGAAAAATCTACTGGTCAGGACTGTGACACGCCCGCTGCCCACTCACAAGCGCGGTGAAAAGGTGTTGACAGATTCCGTTTACATGTCCAGAATTGCCGGCTCACTAAGGCTATGTAGCTCAGCCGGTTAGAGCACAGCACTCATAATGCTGGGGTCGGTGGTTCGAGTCCACCCATAGCCACCAAGTCCGCTTGGTTTTCCAGTGAGAAAGTGCAACAATTGCACGCACGTTTTGCCCCGTCGCCAAGCGGTAAGGCACCTGACTCTGACTCAGGCATTCGGTGGTTCGAATCCATCCGGGGCAGCCAAATACGAAAGAGACCGATCGAAAGATCGGTCTTTTTTTTGCTCCGCGCCCGGCCGGCTGAACGGGCACGCTGAACCGTATCGAGAATGATTCAGTTACGAAATTGACAACCATTCTCGTTTCGATTGGAATACGCACAGGCCGATCCGGGCCTGCCTGCCGAGTCCGCACGTGTACGTCTGCATCTGTAACGGGGTAACCGACCACCAGATCCGCGAAGCCGCCCAGAGCGGTGTCGCCAGCGTGTCCGAGCTGACCATGCGCACCGGCTGCGGCGCTACCTGCGGTTCCTGCCTGGACATGGCGGCCGACCTGCTGGCCAAGGCCCGCAACACCCACGAGCTGCCGCTGCCTGTGCTTGGGTTGGCCCAGGTCGCCTGAGGTTCTACCGCATGTACAGGCGTTCGAAGGTGGACGGAAGGTCCGCCAGCTCACGCTGCAGGTAATCCACGCGGCCTATTGATTCCAGCCAGGCCAGGAATACTTCGTCGGTAACGCACGTGCGAACCTCGTCGAGCAGGTGCGTACGGACCTGCTGTGGCAGCCAGTCGGCGATGGGGATGGTCTCGCCGCTTTCGGTTGTGGTCGAGGGTCGCAGGAGATGTGACCAGCCCCACGTGATCGCGGGATAGGCATCAAATTGCAGTTCAGACGGAGCGCGCTTCAGGCCGGTAAGCAGGTCGTGGGCGCCGATGAGCCACACGATCATCTGTGCCCGCCAATGCGGCGACTCGATGGCCAGTACGGAGCGGAACCAGCCCCTCACCTGCGATGGGGGCAGATACTTC
>NZ_JAGXKC010000570.1:0-247 GCF_019091045.1 Stenotrophomonas sp. GbtcB23
GGTTGTCGCCGATCTGCTGGAAGGCGGCGGTCGTATAACGCACCGGCTGCGGCAGCAGGATGCAGCAATAGGCAAGCAGCAGGATGAAGGCAGTGTTGTAAGGCGTCATCGGCAGCCAGGGCATGTTCCAGGCGAGAATGAGACCTACGGCCACGACGATGCCCGGCAGCGCGTTGGGCAGTATGGTCATGATATCGATCGTCATGCGGCCGGGGATCTTTGTCTTCACCACCGTATAGGCCGCCAT
>NZ_JAGXKC010000571.1:0-247 GCF_019091045.1 Stenotrophomonas sp. GbtcB23
TGACGATGGGGCGAGACGAGACACTCATTTGACAAGCTTTGTCTCGAGGAAGTCAGGCCATGGAGCTTGTGGATCGATCCGGACATAAGCGGTGCCCGGCAGGCCTGTCTTGACCTGCGTCAGGTGCGCCTGAAGAAGGGAGGCGGGGATTTTCGCCCGTACGCGAAACATCAGTTTCGTTCGCTCCTCCACCGTCTCGACCGTCTTGGGCGTGAATTGCGCGACATTGGCGACGAACGAGACCGTC
>NZ_JAGXKC010000572.1:0-247 GCF_019091045.1 Stenotrophomonas sp. GbtcB23
ACTCTCGCCCAGATGCGCCAGAGGGGCGGAGACGGTCCGAAATTCGCCGAAGGTTTGCGCATCCATGATGAGGAATATCCGGGCTGAGCCGGAACCTTGAGCCAACTCAACCGTTCGTTTCCGCGCGGCGGAACCGCGCTCAGGCGACAGGATGGGCTCATGGAATTCAAATCTCGAGTGGCTCTGGTAACGGGTGCGGGTTCGGGCATCGGTAAGGCGGCGGCACTGAGGCTTGCGGGTGAAGGTG
>NZ_JAGXKC010000573.1:0-246 GCF_019091045.1 Stenotrophomonas sp. GbtcB23
GACGCCGACCACGTCATGGACAACTACACCCTGCGCGAGCCGAACCCGGCCAGCAGCATGCCGATGCCCATGGCCCCGAATGTCGATCGCCGCACCACCGGCGGGCGCATCGCCTCCGAATGGCGCTGGCAGGACATCGCCACCGTGGCCGGCGTGGACGCGCTCGACAGCCGCCACCGCAGCCGCCACGGCATGGGTCGCAACACCTACAAGCTCACGCCCGGGGCGACCGGTGCACGCCCGATG
>NZ_JAGXKC010000574.1:0-246 GCF_019091045.1 Stenotrophomonas sp. GbtcB23
GTTCTGCAGGACCATGCCAACCAATACGCCGGCATCCTTTGCGGCCTTCCCGATCGCCTCGGAGCGTTCGAAGCTGATGTCGAGCGGCTTTTCCAGCAGGATATGTTTTCTCGCCGCCGCCGCGCGCCGGACGAATTCCAGATGGCTGCTCGGCGGGGTCAGGATGAGCACGGCCTCAATCGCCTTGTCCGCGAAGATGGCGTCGAGATCGCCGCCTGGCGGGATCGGGTATTGGGCAGCAAAGGC
>NZ_JAGXKC010000575.1:0-246 GCF_019091045.1 Stenotrophomonas sp. GbtcB23
GCGCTCGTAGAGGCAGCTGTCGGGGCTCGTCTGCTTGTCTGTCGCATGCGTTTCGGTGGCGCAGGCGGCTGCAGCGAGCCATGCCAAACTTCCGGCGATGAGGCTACGGATCACTGTCACCCTTGCGATCGCCATCAGCTCCTAACCCAGCTTTTTTCTGCCCGGCACGTTCATCAATGCATCGGCTCCTGTCTCCGGTGGCAGATTACCCGCAACTTTGATCATCGCGCCAGCATCTCTTCCCGT
>NZ_JAGXKC010000576.1:0-246 GCF_019091045.1 Stenotrophomonas sp. GbtcB23
TTCGTCATGATGAAGCCTGGTCGTATTGACCGGGCTTTTTGTGATTCTCGTTTTTCTCCCGATACTTATCCGGCTCAATAACAAATTCGTGTCACCGCCGTGACATAAATTAGCGATTTAAATCAAAGAGTTGCCGGAGGTGTGCGAGTCTGTGGGGCGCTTTTAAGGCGCTGGAAAGCTGTCCGGGCGAGTCAAGAAGATTTTTATTTTTTCTGTGAACAATGGCTGAGGGTGTATGTCATTTTT
>NZ_JAGXKC010000577.1:0-246 GCF_019091045.1 Stenotrophomonas sp. GbtcB23
CGGACGGCGACGTATAGACCGGGATGCCGAGTTCCTCGAACTGCTCGGGCTTGGCGACCACGCCTTCGGGTCCGACCTGCCACTGGAACTGCCCGGCAATGATATCCGGCTTCTTGGCGAGCACGCTTTCGAAGCTCGGCTCGTTGTCGGCCAGCCGCTCGATCGTCGCGTTCACCTCCTCATAGCCCTTGCGGACCGGCCCGACCCAGTGCGCGGTGCCGACGGCCCTGTCCGCCAGCCCCAGGC
>NZ_JAGXKC010000578.1:0-246 GCF_019091045.1 Stenotrophomonas sp. GbtcB23
GGCACTGTTGTTGGTCTTCGTGTACCACCTCATCGCCGACCGCTTCACCCCGTACACCTCGCAGGCGACAGTGCAGACCTTCCTTGTCCAGATCGCGCCGGAAGTAAGCGGCCCGGTGGTCGCCGTGGACGTACGTGACAACCAGCCGGTGAAGGCCGGGCAGCCGCTGTTCCGGATTGACCCACGGCCCTTCGACATCGCGCTGCGCGCGGCGCAGGCCAGCCTGGCCGTGGCGCAGCAGGGCGT
>NZ_JAGXKC010000579.1:0-246 GCF_019091045.1 Stenotrophomonas sp. GbtcB23
GGTACGCATCCGGTCGTCTGGCAGGCGCTGCTCTCTTCAGCGTGACTTGAAGCGGCTCGGCGGATTTGCCAAAAAGCCGGTATCGATCTCCGGCGCACACTGATCCTCCCCGCAAGCGCCGATGATCGCGCAAAGGAATCCGACAATGGCCCAGCCCGTTCTCTTCACACCGTTCCGCGTCCGCAATCTCGAACTTCAAAACCGCATCGTCATCGCACCCATGTGCCAGTATTCGGCCGAGGACGG
>NZ_JAGXKC010000058.1:0-15223 GCF_019091045.1 Stenotrophomonas sp. GbtcB23
GTACCGTCGCGCCGTACAGGGAGTACCCGATGCCGTTTCTGACCCTGTGCCATGCACCGCACCTGTTGCCCGTTGTTGCACGCTGGTACTTCGACACCTGGGGCCACCGCGTGCCCGGTTGGACGCTGGAAGACGAACAGCAGCGGCTGGAAGTGTTCCTGCACGACAACGAGCTCCCCATGCTGCTGATGGCAACGGACAACGAGGTGCCCGTTGCTGCCGCGCAGCTCAAATTCCATGAACGCACTGAACGCCCCGAACGGCTGCACTGGCTGGGTGGCGTTTACGTGTGCCCGTCGCATCGTGGCCATGCGCTCGCCAGCGACCTGATCGCGGCACTGATGCAGAAAGCGCAGGGCTACGGCGTGCGCGAAGTGTTCCTGCAGACCGAGCACGATGATGGTGGCCTGTATGCGCAGCTGGGCTGGGAGCCACTGGAGCGGCAGACACATCGCACAGGCGTGCCGGTGCGCATCATGCGCCGGGTACTGCCCCTCGCCCGACAGGCGAGATAGCCTGGCTCAGCGGAAGCGCACCGGCTGTGGTGCCGGGCGATCGGCAAGCGAGCCCATGGTGAAGGTGTAACCCGCCTTTTCCAGCAGCTCGCGCATGCGCAGCTCGGCCCGCTTCGGGTAGGCCAGCGAAGTGGGCGCATGCAGCGCATAGGCGGTCGAGCGCCCGTCCGTATCGCGGGTTACCGACGACTGGTTCGTCTCGCACGCGTTGGACCACAGGTCCTTGAGAACGCCAGGACCGATGGACTGGTTATTGCCAAGACGAAGCGTGAGCCAACGCATGTGTTCCATGAGCAATTCCGCCGGTAACTATGATCGAGTATGCACCATATCCGACGGGGCCGTACGCGGGTGTGTGGAGTCGCTTTGCCGGCCGATACGCAGACGCCCCGGCTGAACCGGGGCGTCTGCTTAACGGAGGGGCGACCGGGGTCGCCGCGACCGGTTAGTGCTTCATGGCGTGCTTGCGGTTACGCATCACGTCGTGGGTTTCCTGGACCAGCGGCAGCAGGCGGCTGACTTCCGCGCGGGCGGCCGGCGGGGTGTCGCTGTCGGTCAGGGTGTCCTTGAACGCCTTCAGCAGGCGGTCTTCGGATTCCTCGAGCTCGGCAACGTAGCCGTACTGGGTATCGCCCAGCGTGGCGCGGACCTTGCCGTAGAACTGCTGCATGGAGCCCACCACGGTGCCATGCTCGGCCGGCTTGGCGCCGGTGGCGGCAACCGTGCTGCTCAGCGAAGTGACAATCTGCGACTTGACGCCAGCAATCTTGGTAAACAGCGCGGACAGCTCAGCATCTTTCACCTTGTCGGCCGCTTCGGTGTAGAAGTCCTGGCCATCGCGGGCAATCTCGATGATGTCGTTGAGGGTATGCGCGGTCTTGGATTCGGTGCTCACTGATTTCTACTCCTGAAAGAATTTCGTGTTGACCCGTGTCGGGGTGAGTCCACTTTTCCGCAACTGCAATGAAGTCGGCGTGACCTTTGAGCCCTTGGAAAATACGGCGTTAAGTGATGTCTGCGCTATGGAAAGCCCGCGTTGTCGTGACGTGTTCGCACCGCGACAGCACCATCACGTCGGCGTACGACACATCCTCGCCACAACAAAAAACGCCGCATTGAATGCGGCGTCTCAGCAACAAGCGTGTCATTCCTGGCGGGAAGGAACCGGCGCCTCCAGCGGCGGCTCCGCCGGTGGAGAATCACCTTCGGGCGGCGCTTCGCTGGGTGGCTCGGTGACCGGCGGCTCGCGCAGAGGCGGCTCTTCCATCGGCGGCTCCGGTGCAGCAGGAGACGGCTCGGGCGCAGGCACCTGAGCAACCGGTTGCCACGGAAATTCGAGACGGTTGTCCAAGGTCGACATGGGGGTTCCTTCGGTGGCGTCGAAGCAACCCTGACAGGTGGTTCGTCAATGGACAGCGAGGGAAGCGTGCAGACAGCGTCCTGCGGGACGTGATGGTGACCCCGGCCCGATTCGAACGGGCGACCTTCCCCTTAGGAGGGGGACGCTCTATCCAGCTGAGCTACGGGGCCATGTGCCGGCCAGGCGTGCAGCCTGGCTGCAGGCTGCATGCACCTTGCGTGCATGCAGCGGTGAAGGATACCGGTATTCAGCGACAGGACCAAGGCCGATGGTGCCGCACGGGTACGCCCGGATCAGCGGATTTCCAGCTCCGCGAAGCCCTTGACCAGCTCGTCCACGGCCTTGATCTGGGCCAGGAACGGTTCCAGCGCGCTCAGCGGCAGGGCGCTGGGGCCGTCGCAACGGGCATGGTCCGGGTCGCGGTGCGCTTCCAGGAACAGGCCGGCCAGGCCCAGCGCCATGCCCGAGCGGGCCAGTTCGGCCACCTGGCGGCGGCGGCCACCGGAGGCCTCGCTGCCGGCATCGCGGCGCTGCAGGCTGTGGGTGACGTCGAAGATCGCCGGCAGCCCCCCGGTGGATTCAATCATTTCGCGGAAGCCGAGCATGTCCACGACCAGGTTGTCGTAGCCGAACTGCGAACCGCGTTCGCACAGGATGATGTTCTCGTTGCCCGCTTCGCGGATCTTGGACACGATGTGCTTGATCTGCGTGGGGCTGAGGAACTGCGGCTTCTTGATGTTCACGGCACGGCCGGTCTGGGCGATGGCCACCACCAGGTCAGTCTGGCGGGCCAGGAACGCCGGAATCTGCAGCACGTCGACCACTTCGGCCACCGGGGCGGCCTGGGCGACTTCATGCACGTCGGTGATCACCGGCACGCCGAGCTGGCGCTTCACTTCCTCGAAGATGCGCAGCCCTTCGTCCAGGCCCACGCCGCGGAAGGAATGGATCGAAGAGCGGTTGGCCTTGTCGAACGAAGCCTTGAACACGTACGGGATGCCCAGCTTGGCCGTGACCTTGGTGAAGTGTTCGGCCGCGTGCAGGGTCGAATCGAGGTCTTCGAGCACATTCAGGCCGCCAAACAGCACGAACGGGAGACGGTTCCCGACGACCACGCCTTCTGCAACGGTAACGTTCATTCAGATTCCTGGGGGGCGAACAATGGTGTCCATTCTAGCGGCCGCCGCGACCGGGCGGGCGGCGCCGTGTGGCGCTGCGGCAATGCCGGCTGGGCGCTCCTGATAGAATGGCGGGTCTGCACGCCGCACCCCCCACCCTGCCAGCGGCTGCGCCCTTTTCGATCCGCAACAGGAGTTTGCATGTCCTCTGACCTGCTCAAGGCGCTCGGCCTCGACGCGACCAACGCTGGCACCTACCTCGGCAACGGCGAGTGGTCGTCGGCCACCAGCGCGGGCGTGATCACCTCGGTCAACCCGACCACCGGCGAGGCCATCGCCCAGGTGCACGCCACCACCGACGCCGACTACGAAACCATCGTGGCCCGTGCCCAGGAAGCCTTCAAGGTGTGGCGCACCACCCCGGCCCCGCGCCGTGGCGAAGCCGTTCGCCTGTGCGGCGAAGCACTGCGCACCAACAAGGATGCGCTGGGTTCGCTGGTTGCGCTGGAAATGGGCAAGAGCAAGCCGGAAGGCGACGGCGAAGTGCAGGAGATGATCGACATCGCCGACTTCGCCGTGGGCCAGAGCCGCATGCTGTACGGCTACACCATGCATTCCGAGCGCCCCGGTCACCGCATGTACGAGCAGTACCAGCCGCTGGGCCTGGTCGGCATCATCAGCGCGTTCAACTTCCCGGTCGCCGTGTGGGCATGGAACTCGTTCCTGGCCGCAATCTGCGGTGATGTGTGCCTGTGGAAGCCGTCCAACAAAACGCCGCTGACCGCCATCGCGTCCATGCGCATCTGCAACGAAGCGCTGCGTGGCGCCGGCTTCCCGGACATCTTCTTCCTGGTCAACGACGCCGGCACCGAGCTGTCGCAGAAGCTGGTGGCCGACAGGCGCGTGCCGCTGATCAGCTTCACCGGTTCGACCCAGGTCGGCCGCCAGGTCGCCGAAAAGGTTGCCCACCGCCTGGGCCGCTGCCTGCTGGAACTGGGCGGCAACAACGCCATCATCCTGGATGAGAGCGCGGACCTGAAGCTGGCCATCCCGGGCATCGTATTCGGTGCGGTCGGCACTGCTGGCCAGCGCTGCACCACCACGCGCCGCCTGATCGTGCATGAATCCATCTACGACAACGTGCTGGCCACGCTGGTCAAGGCGTACAAGCAGGTGGAGGGCAAGATCGGCGATCCGACCGATGCGGCCAACCTGATGGGCCCGCTCAACAGCGACAGCGCCGTGCAGCAGTTCCTGGCCTCGATCGAAAAGGCCAAGGCCAGCGGCGGCACCATCGAAACCGGCGGTACCCGCATCGACCGCGCCGGCAACTTCGTGCTGCCGGCCATTGTCACCGGGCTGAAGAACAGCGACGAAGTGGTGCAGCACGAAACCTTCGCGCCGATCCTGTACGTGATGAAGTACAGCACCCTGGACGAAGCCATCGACATGCAGAACGGCGTGCCGCAGGGCCTGTCCTCGTCGATCTTCACCCAGAACCTGAAGGTGGCCGAGCGTTTCCTGTCGGCAGCCGGTTCGGACTGCGGCATCGCCAACGTCAACATCGGCACCTCCGGTGCGGAAATCGGCGGCGCCTTCGGCGGCGAGAAGGACACCGGCGGTGGCCGTGAGTCCGGTTCGGATGCATGGAAGGTCTACATGCGCCGCCAGACCAACACCATCAACTACTCCGATTCGCTGCCGCTGGCCCAGGGCATCAAGTTCGACCTGTGATGGTTGAACGCCCCAGCCTGGATTACACCGGCCGCCGCGTACTGGTGGCCGGTGGCAGCAAAGGCATCGGCCGCGCGATGGCGCTGGCCTTTGCCGCTGCCGGTGCCCGTGTCTCGGTGTGCGCCCGCGGCGAACCCGGCCTGGCCGCACTGCGCGATGACGCCGCCGCCCAGGGACTGTCGCTGCACACCGCGGTGGCCGATCTTTCGCGCCTGGCCGATATCGAGCACTGGCTGGCCAGTGCCGCCGATGCCCTCGGCGGTATCGATGTGCTGATCAACAACGCCACCGGCTACGGCATGAGCGACGATGAAGCCGGCTGGGAAGCCAGCCTCGGCGTCGACCTGATGTCGGCGGTGCGTGCCTCCCGCCTCGCCCTGCCCTGGCTGAAGCAGTCGGCCGAGGCCTGCATCCTCAACCTGGCCTCGATCGCCGCCCAGCAGCCGCGCCCCGGGGCCGCCCCGTATGGCGCCGCCAAGGCCGCACTGATGCACTACACCACCTCGCAGGCGCTGGCGCTGGCCCCGCACCGGATCCGGGTGAACGCCATTGCCCCGGGCTCAATCGAGTTCGAGGACGGGCTGTGGGCACGCCGGCGCGAGCAGGACCCCGACCTCTACCACGGCACCCTGGCCAGGATCCCGTTCGGGCGCTTCGGGCAGCCGCAGGAAATCGCCGATGCCGCCCTGTTCCTGTGCTCGCCGATGGCGCGCTGGATCACCGGGCATACCTTGAATGTCGATGGCGGCCAGGTCCTGATGGGATAAACCCGTCGCTGGCCCTATGATTCCCTTGTCCCACCTTCCCCCAGGAGCCGCATGAGCCTCCCGCCCCGCCAAACCAGCGCCATGGCCCTGATCAGCCTGATCGCCGGCATCCTCGGCTGGACCGCCCTTCCCTTCCTGGGCAGCGTGGTCGCCATCGTCACCGGGCACATGGCCCGCGCCGAAATCCGCCGCCGCCCGCTGGAACTGGAAGGCGATGGCCTGGCATTGGCCGGCCTGATCATGGGCTGGGTGGTGGTGATCGGCAGCCTGTTGGCGCTGCTGGCCATCGTGCTGTTCTTCGGCGGGCTGGCCTGGTTCGTCTCCCTGCAATCGTGAGGTGCCCATGAGCGGATCGGACGCAACCGGACGTTTCAGCAACCGCGTGGCGGATTACGTCCGCTACCGTCCCGACTACCCACCGGCGCTGCTGGACTGGGTGCATGGCGAGATGGGCGTGCCCACCGAAACCCTGGTCGCCGACATCGGCGCCGGCACCGGCATCTCCACACGCCTGTTCCTGGCCACCGGGCATCCGGTGATCGCGGTGGAACCCAACGCGCCGATGCGCGAGGCGGCCGAGAAGCTGCTGGCCGCCGAGTACCTGCGCCTGAAGCTGGTGGACGGCACCGCCGAAGCCACCACGCTGGCCGACGACAGCGTCGGCCTGGTCGCAGCGGCGCAGGCCTTCCACTGGTTCGACACCGATGCGGTGCGCACGGAATGGAAGCGCATCCTGCACCCGCAGGGCCTTGCGCTGGTGTTCTGGAACTCGCGCCTGCTCGATGCCTCGCCGTTCCTGGTCGGCTACGAACAACTGCTGCTGGAGTTCGGCACCGATTACACCCAGGTGGCTGAGCGCTACCAGGACGACGATGCCATGCGCGCGTGGTTCGGCCCGGGCCTGCGCGGCACCGCCCGGTTCCCGAACGCGCAGTACATGGATGCCGACGGCCTGCGCGGTCGCCTGCTGTCGTCATCCTATGCCCCGCCGCCGGGCCACCCGCGCCACGCCCCCATGCTGGAGGCGCTGCAGCAGCTGTTCGATGCGCACGCGGTCGATGGCAAAATCGCTTTTGAATACCAAACCCGTGCCTTCATCGGCACGCTGGACTGACTGGACGCCATGTACTCGCTTGCCCGACCCTTCCTGTTTTCCCTGGACGCCGAACGCGCCCATGGCCTGGGCCTGAGTGCGCTGGACCTCGCCTACCGTACCGGCACCACGCCGCTGCTGGCACGCCGCCCGGCCCCGTTGCCGACCAACGTGTTCGGGCTGAACTTCCCCAACCCGGTCGGTCTGGGCGCCGGCCTGGACAAGAACGGCGAGCACATCGACGCGCTGTTCGCGCTGGGCTTCGGGTTCGTGGAGATCGGCACCATCACGCCGCGTCCGCAGGAAGGCAATCCCAAGCCGCGCCTGTTCCGGCTGCCCGCCCACCAGGCGATCATCAACCGCATGGGCTTCAACAACCTCGGCGTGGATGCACTGGTGCGCAATGTTGAACGCGCGCAGCGCCGCAGCGGCCTGCTTGGCATCAACATCGGCAAGAACAAGGACACTCCCAACGAGCAGGCGTTCGACGATTACCAGCACTGCCTGCAGAAGGTGTATCCGCTGGCCGATTACATCACCGTCAACATCTCTTCGCCCAACACCGCCGGCCTGCGTGAACTGCAGGAAGAAACCGCGCTGCGCCAGCTGGTCTCGCAGCTGCGCGAAAGCCAGGAAGCGCTGGCGGCCAAGCATGGCAAGCGCGTTCCGATGCTGGTCAAGGTCGCCCCGGACCTGAGCGACCGCGACATCGATGCCGCAGCGCGCGTGCTGGGCGAATTGAAGGTGGACGGAGTGATCGCCACCAACACCACCATTGACCGCAGTTCGGTGGCCGCCGACCGGCATGCCAGCGAAGCCGGCGGCCTGTCCGGCGCGCCGCTGCTGGGCCAGTCCACCCTGGTGCTGCGCCGCCTGCGCGCGCGCCTGCCCGAATCCACCCCGTTGATCGGTGTCGGCGGCATCCTGTCCGGTGCCGATGCCGTGGCCAAGATGGCTGCTGGTGCCGCGCTGGTGCAGTGCTACAGCGGCCTGATCTTCCGCGGCCCGGCGCTGGTGCACGACTGCGTGGAGGCGATCCGCCGACGCCGCGAAGCACCGAGCCGTGGCGCGGTGGCCCCCCTATGAGTACTGCAATGCCTGCCTGGTCACTGACCGAAAACGCCTCGCTGAAGGCCCTCAACACCTTCCACGTCGACGCGGTTGCCGAACAGCTGCTGGAGCTGCACGACGCGGCCCTGCTGCCCGATGTGCTGGCCCTGCCCCAAGTCGCCGGCCACCCCCTGCTGGTACTGGGCAGCGGCAGCAACGTGCTGATCGCCGACGACGTGCCCGGCACCGTACTGGTATTCGCCAACCGCTCGATCGAAGTGCTGGAACACCGCGCCGACCACACCGTGGTGCGTGCCGGCGCCGGCGTGAACTGGCATGGGCTGGTGATGTGGTCGCTGCAGAACGGCCTGTCGGGGCTGGAGAACCTGGCGCTGATTCCCGGCACGGCCGGTGCGGCCCCGATCCAGAACATCGGCGCCTATGGGGTGCAGGTTGATGAGTTCATCCAGGCGGTGGAAGCGTGGGACCGCCAGAACAACGAATGGGTGCGGCTGGATGCCGACGCGTGCGCCTTCAGCTACCGCGACAGCGTCTTCAAGCACGATGCGGACCGCTACCTGATCAGCGCCATCGAACTGCGCCTGCCCCTGTTGCATGCCCTGCGCCTGGGCTATGCAGGCATTGCCGAGGAAATGCAGGCGATGGGCGTGGAGCTGCCGGTGGCCGCCGACGTGGCCAATGCGGTGATCGCCATCCGCCGGCGCAAGCTGCCCGACCCGGATGTGCTGGGCAATGCCGGCAGCTTCTTCAAGAACCCGGTACTGCCGCTGGAACAGGTGGAGGTGCTGCTGCAGCACTTCCCCGGCCTGCCGGTGTACCCGGCCGACCAGGACGACCGACGCAAGCTCTCGGCCGCCTGGATGATCGAAGCCTGCGGCTGGAAGGGCTTCCGCGAAGGCGATGCCGGCGTGGCGCCCCAGCATGCCCTGGTGCTGGTCAACCACGGCAATGCCACCGGTGCCGAACTGCTCGCGCTGGCGCGGCGCATTTCCGCCTCGGTGCTGGAGAAATTCGGCGTTCCCATCGAACCGGAGCCGCGCCTGATCGGCGCACAGTGGTGACCGTCCAGCTTGCCCTTCCCGCGCCGACACCGATGCGTGCGGCGCTGCTGATGCTGGGCAGTACCCTGGCCTTCGGGTTGATGGCCGTGGCGATCCGCTATGCCACCCGCTACGTGCCCACCCAGGAAGTGGCGTTCTTCCGCAACGCGTTCGGCCTGCTGGCGCTGCTGCCGTTCCTGTTGCGCCCGGGCAGCTCGCCGTTCCGCACGACACAGTTGCCCCGCTATTTCGTGCGCAGCCTGATCGGGCTGGCCTCGATGCTCTGTGCGTTCTGGGCCATCGGCCACCTGCCGATGTCGCAGGCGATCTCGCTGTCGTACTCCACGCCCCTGTTCGTCACCATCGCAGCCGTGCTGTTCCTTGGCGAGAAGGTACGCGCGCGCCGTTGGGCTGCCGTGGTCTGTGGCTTCATCGGGGTCCTGATCATCGTTCGCCCCGGTGCCGCCACCTTCAGCCCGGGCGTGCTGGTGGCGGTGCTGGCCGCCGTGCTCAGTTCGCTGGTCGCCATCCAGATCAAGCAGCTGACCCGCGTGGACGGGGCCGATACCGTGGTGTTCTACACCTACGTGTTCTGGGTTCCGCTGTCGCTGGTGCCTGCCCTGTTCGGGTGGGTCTGGCCCAGCGGGGTTGCGTGGGCCTGGCTGGCCGCTACCGGCGTGCTGGGCACGTTGGGCCAGCTGTTATGGACCCGCGCGTTGCGGTTGGGCGAAGTGTCGGCGCTGACCCCGATCAGCTTCATGCAGCTGCCGCTGGTCAGCCTGCTGGGCTGGCTGCTGTTCAATGAAACGCTGGACCGCTGGACCGTCATCGGGGCGGGCATCATTCTTGCCGCCAATGCCTACATCGCGCACCGCGAGGCGGTACTGGTGCGGCGCGCGGCATCCGAAGCCGCCACGGCCGGCGCCAAGCCGGGCGAGTAACCACGGTCGACCACCCGCGCTACGCCACGGCAGCCCAACTGCGGGCAGCTGCGTCGATCACGTTGCCCGGCGCGAACTGCTCCTCCATGAAACGCAACGCCTGGCGGCGCTGGCTGGGCGGACGCGAGGCCGCACCCGGCTCCAGCAGCAGGTCGTGGAACTCCTGCAGGTCGTGCAGGATCCGCCAGTGGCGGTAGTACGCCAGCCGGACCGGATCCAACGCCACCGCGCCATAGCCCTCGCGGAACCGCGGCGGATCATCGCGTCCCCAGCGACCGCCCACGCCTGCGCCGACGAACATCAGGTCGCGCTCGCGCGGCGCCAGCACCATGTCGTCCCAGTCGATCAGGTGCAGCCCGCCGTCGGCGCGCAGCAACAGGTTGCCGGCGTGCAGGTCGCCATGGCACAACCCCCGTGACCACCGCTGCCCGACAAGGCGCTCGCGCAGCGCCATGCAGTGCTGCCAGACCTCGGCCACGCGCGCCTGCCGCTGCCGCCAGACCCGCCGGTAGTCCTCCGCCAGGGCATCGGGAATGGGCCAACGCTCATCACCGCGCTGCAGCCACGACCCCACCCGCTCCACCGCCGTGTCATCGTCGAAGCCCGGTTGCGCAAGACCGGATGCCAACCGGGCCGGCAACGCGGTGTCGTGCACCTGGCGCAATACCTGGCCCAGCCGGTGCCACTGCGCCTGCGACAGGGCCACTTCGAACCCCGACTCGCCCTCCACATAGGCAAACAGCGTCCACTGCAGGCCCTCGGCGTACGTGGCCGGGGCACCATCAAGCGCGGGCTGCGGGGCCACCACCTCGTCCAAGCCGAGCGCGCAGCGCAAATGCTGCATGACCTCCCACACGGCATCGGCCACGGCATAGCGGCGGCACTTCAACCACCAGCGCGTGCCGTCATCGGAGGTCACCTGGTACACCGTGGCGCCCGCATCGGCACCCGCCGGCCGCTGCACGACATGGCTGACCTGCAGGCCGTAGGCCTGGGCCAGCACGGCGCCGATCTGCGACGAAGACAAATCCTGTGGATGCAGCATCAACTCCGCCGTGGCGCACGAACATCGCACCACTATCCCAGAATCGCGTCGATGCACACAGGGAAATGCGTCACGAAGAGACGTAATTTCTCATTCGTTATCTTGATACAGGAGTCATACCGCCGCGCCCGCCGCCAGCGCCTGCAGTTCGCGCTGCAGCAGTGCCTGCACTTCTTCACGCTGGAACTGGGTAACGAACACCGGCACCGCAAATACGTAGGGCAACCCATCGGCGTCACGGCGAACCACATACGCCAGCTGCAACCGCGCCAGGGCGTGGCGTACCTGCTCCGGATCGACCCGCGCACCCGCAGCATCGAATGCAGCCAATAGTTCCACCAGTGTGATGCCACGCTCGCCGCTGCCGACCAGCTGCGCACCGGCGACCTGGTACACCACGATGCGGTCGATACGGCACGCCAGGGGATCGGGACTCAGCCGCGCCCAGCCGGCCAATGCATCGAACATCGGCTCGCTCACCAGCGCCGCGTGTACCTGCGTTGCATCCAGTACGCGCTGGCCACGGTCCAGCTGGCCCAGCAGCTGCTGGCAGGCAATGGCGACCAGGTTGGCGCGGCGACCACACGCCGCCACCAGCCGCTGCGGCAGGTCCGGGCTGGCGAAGTGCACGCCCAGGCGCGCCATCGGTTCGGTCGCCAAGGCCACGCAGGCGTCCTGTTCCAGCCCGCCAATATGGATCACCTCGCCGAAGTTGCGCAGCGGCGAGGCAAAATCCAGGGTGACCGCTTCGTACAGGTCCCAGAACCCGGCCAGCATGAAGTGGCAGCGTCCCTCTTCGCTCAGCGCGCGCAGCGCCGCCAGCTGCGGGTAGCCCTGTGCCGCTTCCGCGCGCAGGAACAGGTCGGTCTCGTCGATCAGCAGCAGCAGGCCGCGCCCCGCTGCCCGCGCGGACAACTCGGCGACCAGCGCATCGATCCCGGTGTCCTCGGCCAGGCCCAGTTCCAGCGCCAGCCGCATTGTCAGCCGATGATCGCGCAGCGACAGATACACACAGTGCACGCGCGGGTGGCCGACAAAGCGCCGCTCGATGGCCTTCATCAAACTTGTCTTGCCCAGCTGCCGACCGCCCACCAACAGGTAGTTGCCGGGCTCGCGGTTGAGCACGCGCGCCAGCAGCGACTCGCGTCCAAAGAAGGCCGCCGGACGGGTGATGCCGCCGTGGGTCTGGTAGGGCGAGATGCGGGTCACCCGGAGCTGCCGGGCCAGCAGCCCGACCAGCGCGTCGAGCGCGCCCGGCTGCAGCAGCCAGCGGGTCTGGGCGGCCTGGCCAAGGCACACGCACAGGTTGGCCGGATCCTCGGCGTAGGCAGCCAGTTCGGCCTCGACCGCCAGCGATGGGCTCACCACCAGCACCACGTCCTGACCGTTGGGCATGGCGCGCAACTGCTGCACGATGGCATCGGCCGCCAACGCCGGATCGGGGTGGTACAGCCACAGCCGTTCCAGGGCCAACGGCAGCTTGTCCGGCAGGGTCCATTCGCGCACCAGGCCGGTGAGCGCCCAGCCCGTTGCCGGCGCATCGATCGCACCGATGCGCGCGGCCAGCTGCAATGCGCGTGTGCTTGGCGTGGCCTGCAGGTGGCGCAGCGCGTCGCGCCAGCGCACCGTGGCGATCCCGGCACCGGCCAGGACGCGATCTCTGAGCCGCAGCCATCCCAATTGGCGGTCGATGGCGGGCAATGCCTGCAACGGCTGGACAAGCAGCCGGTGTGGCTCGCGCACGATGTCGGCCACCGCCGGTCGCACCCAATACCAGAGCATGCCAAGCCCAGCCAGGCCCAGCACCGACAGCCCCAGCACCACCGACAACCACTGCACGATGCCCCACGGTGCCTGCGCCCGGCAGTTGGCCGGCAACCAGCGCGACGGTGGCGCAGGATCGCCAGGACGGCAACGCCAGTACTGGGTGCGCGGCTCCAGCGTCTGCTCGATCACCGCACCGCGCAGTCCGCTGTTGGCCGGGAAGCGGTCGGTAAAGCGCAGGCGCAGCACGAACGGCTGCGGCAGTTCGGCAACCACCAGCGTTTCTTCCGGATCATGCACGCCCGGCACGTGCACCTGCTGCGGCCAGCTTTCATGCTGCAGCCAATACGACAACGCCTCTTCGCGCAGGAACATCATGTCGATGTTCGCCCGCTGCATGAGCATCATGCTTTCGCCGTCGCGCTGCATGCGCAGCAGCTGCACCGGGTTGAGCCAGGGCACGAACAGGTAGCTGCCGACGAACCACGTCAGGCCGGCCACCAGCAGCAGCCACCACCAGCGCAGTACCGGCTGCCGGCGCGGTGGCCTGCTCATGCGGTCTGCACCTGCATGCCATCGATCACCTGCCGCACGGCGCGGCGGATCGCCTCGCAGCGCCATTCCAGGCAGTGCCCCTGCGGGTGCGGGCGCGCGGTCAGCAGGTTGTTCCAGTACAGGTGGCGGAGCAGCGGATCGGCCAGGTACGGCCGCGCCGGCGCCACCACCGGCTGTGCCAGCCAGCCCTGCACGGCGGCACGCGCCGCGTCATCCCGCAACAGCGGTACCAGCGCTTCCCACAGGCGCGGATGGCTGGACAGCGTATCGGTGACCGCCTCATCGTCGACAGTAGTGTCAACGAGCAACGTCAACGCCGCCTGCGCCAACAACGGATGACCGCCGGACAACCGCAGCGCGCGCGACAGCGTGTCATCGCCAATGCCAGGGGCACTGCGCCGCATATCCTCGATTCCAAGCTCCGGCCAGCTCTCGCTGGCCGCAATGTTGAGCAGCGAAAGATCGCCGCCCTGGTACTTCAGGTCGGCCAGCGCGGCCCCGCCACAGATCAGCAGGTGCAGCTTGCCGCTGTACATTTCGCTGAGGCTGCGCAGGATGCCGGCCAGCACGTCGCGCGGCCCGGACTCACCCTGCTCGAACCGGCTCACCAGGCAGAACAGCGCACCGGGCTGCTGCAGCCGACGCGCCAGCGCCATCTCGAAACTGGCGTCCGAGCCAACGCCGTCCAGCCCGCACTGCGCGGCCAGCAAGGCAAAGTAGTCCTGGTCGCCCTCGCCGGAGCGGAACGGCGGCTGCAGGTGCAGCACGCGCTCCTGCCCATAGCGTGTGGCTGCTTCAGCGAGAATCGCCGCGCGCTCCGGGGGCTGTCCCCAATGGGCCTGGGTCAACAGCAGGCTCACCGGATACGGACGCAGCAACTGCAGCCGGTCGAACAACCGGCTGACGGTGGGCGGCACTGAAACGGCGGGATCGGCGTGCTCTTCCCGTGCCGATACCGGCTCCACCGGGAATTCCGGCTCGAACCCCACCGACTGCAGCAATGCATTGCATTCGGTTTCGGTCAGGCGCAGGTAATTGGCGCAGGCCAGAACCCGGTCGCGGTGCCGGCGGCTGGGCCGCGAGGTGCCGGCCCGCCAGTTGTTGACCGCCTCGCGGCTGATGCCGATTTCGGCGGCCACCCCGCCGGCACTGGCCCGGATCCGCCGCATGTGTCGAGACAGCAGGTCCGCGAACTCAGGGGCAGGCATCGGAAACGACCAGAACGGAAGAGAGTCGCACACCCTACCGTGACCGTATGGACTGTCAACCATGCCTGCGCTCCCCTGCCTGCCGCCGGCTCAGACCGCAGGAAGCGCAGGGGCCTGGCGCACGAACAGCTTGCGCGTCACCAGCAGGTGCACCACGAAGGCCAGGATCGCCAGCATGCCCAGCGCCACGATCACCCTGCCCAGTACCGAACCCAGCCCTTTCTGGCCTTCGAGCCGATCAAGCCGGTCGAACTGCGCGGGGTTGCTGCGTGCGTAAGCCACGTCGACCTGCGGCGCTTCGCCGAGGTACGGCGTGGCGTTGTCCTCGGAGGTGGAGAAGTGGCCGGTGTACTCAACGCCATCAACGCTGAAGTCGTAGCGGAAGTGGTACTGGTAGGACACCCGCCCCTTGCGGCGCTTTTCCTCGATGTGGTCGACCTGTACCGGTGCCTGCACGGTCACCGCATCCTTGAGGATGGCTTCGGCCTGGCGGTGTCCGCTCAGGGCCGACCAGGCAAAGAACACTGCAAGGAAGGCGTAGCCGATGCTGCACAGCCACCGCGAAACGCGGGACAGGCGGGCGTGCAAGGTGTCTGAAACAGGAATGCTGATCATCTGGTTTTCCCCTTGATGGTTCGACTGCGTCGACAGCCGGGTGGCTGTGACTTCGTGAACCAGTCTGGGGAAAGCGCGGCCATGCTTGAACCAGCAGCCCGTCAAGTCGCGGCCTGCACCACTTGACGATTCGTCAAGGCAGGCAGGTGCTCAGTTCGCTCCGGCAGGATTCAACCGGGAAAGCCGCATCCCTTCCCTGGCGACATTCACTTCGAGCGCTGCGCGGGCAACCTCCACAAGGCCCGCGGTCAACGCATAGCCACCGCGTGCCTGCAGCCAGGCCAGGACATCGGCCAGGTGCCAGATCGAGGTGCTGCCGTCGTGTACGGGGAGGGGAAAACTGTCTGGATGGGACAGCATCAGTTTCCGCATGTTCTGCCGCGACACCCCGACCAGG
>NZ_JAGXKC010000580.1:0-246 GCF_019091045.1 Stenotrophomonas sp. GbtcB23
CTGGCCGACCCCGGCACAGATGGCTATAGTCCACCGCGGGGATCCGCCCAAGCGACGCATGGAAGCCCGATGAACCTGTTATCCCGTCCGCCGAATCGCCCTTATCGCAACCTGTTCGTCGCGGCATTGGTTGGTGTCCCCGCCGGATATCTCATGGGGTCACTTCCAATCGTCCTGACCGACCTGTTCGAGTACGCCTCACTTTCGCGGACATTGGCGCTCATCGCCAGTGCTTTGCAATTCTCA
>NZ_JAGXKC010000581.1:0-246 GCF_019091045.1 Stenotrophomonas sp. GbtcB23
GCCATGCTAGGTTCAGTCGGCCTTGCCGTAGCGGTCGCTGGCGCTTCAAGTGCAAAAGCAAATCAGACTGCCGCAAATATGGGCGGCATCCACGCTATCCCCGAACTGGCTCCGCATTGGAAGCAGCTCGATCTCGCTGAAATCCTCTCGCGTCCGGCCGCATATTGGTCAGTTTGCCAGAACAAGGCCTGCTACGATCCTGGCGGCGTGCAGGCTGCAGAGGGGCACCGCGAGCGACGGCGCCTT
>NZ_JAGXKC010000582.1:0-246 GCF_019091045.1 Stenotrophomonas sp. GbtcB23
GGCGGAGCCCCGTTCCTCGATCGCGGCGGCAAGGCGCGCCGCAACCTCGTCCGCCAGGGTGGCGGCGAGGGCTGCGGCATTCCGGAAATCATGCAGGTTTGCGCTCATCGAGATCAGCCTTCATGCCAGGTGCGGCCGTCGCGCTCGATGAGAGCGATCGCCTGGCTCGGGCCCCAGGTTCCGGCGGTATAACCCTGCACCTGCTGGCCGGTTTCTTCCCAGCCTCTCAGGATCGGATCGACCCAG
>NZ_JAGXKC010000583.1:0-246 GCF_019091045.1 Stenotrophomonas sp. GbtcB23
GCCGGCCCACAAGCCCCCACCGCCAATTGCAGCCGGTTCCTCGCAAAGGCCTGACTTCACCAAGACCAGCCCCCAGCGCGCCTGGTTCCTGGCCCTGAAGCAGCGCGCTGACGCGGGTGACCCAGCCTCCCAGCGTCTGCTGGCCCAGGCCTACGACAGGTGCATGTACATCAATCCAAACGTCGAACAGTGCAAGGAGCGGATCCAGCGCAGCATCCGGAGCGCGGAGATCGAAGAAAAGGCGAC
>NZ_JAGXKC010000584.1:0-246 GCF_019091045.1 Stenotrophomonas sp. GbtcB23
CTTAATGGGTGAAGTAGATTTTTATTTATTGCGCTAAATCTATCTACCTTTATTACCTCTTCGTCGGATAGTATTGGAATATCGTAGGCATTAAATATTCTAGTGATTATACCACCATATGGAAGCATCATGTCTCTCTTAGATAGTTCTATCATGTTTTGTCGGATAAGGTATCCAAAACAGATGTTATGTCCTTTCATGATCCAACACATGGTTCCTAATTCCATTTGACTCACTTCATCATGA
>NZ_JAGXKC010000585.1:0-245 GCF_019091045.1 Stenotrophomonas sp. GbtcB23
ACGCTGCCTGCCCATGCGCGCAACATCGGCCTGGTCTTTCAGAATTACGCGCTCTTCCCGCATTTGACGGTGCTCGACAACGTCGCCTTCGGCCTGAAACAGCGCGGCATCGCCAAGCCGGACTGGATCAAGCGCGCGATGGCGATGCTGGAGCGCGTTGGGCTCGCGGCCCTCGCCGACCGCCTGCCTGCAGCACTTTCCGGCGGCCAGAAGCAGCCCGTCGCGCTCGCCCGCGCACTGTTCAT
>NZ_JAGXKC010000586.1:0-245 GCF_019091045.1 Stenotrophomonas sp. GbtcB23
GTACGCAGACGGCTTCATGCGCCCGTCCTCATCAAATTCCTGGAAGGCCTTGGCCCCCGAGGACTGGTTCGGGATGGTGACCATGCGCATCCACCGGCCGAGTACGCGCAGCTGGTTTACCGCGTTGAAGCTCTGCGAGCCGCCGGACACCTGCATCACCGCCAAGGTTTTGCCCTGTGTTGGGCGCTTGGCGCCGTCGGCCAGAGGAAACCAGTCGATCTGCGCCTTCATGATTCCGGTCATGG
>NZ_JAGXKC010000587.1:0-245 GCF_019091045.1 Stenotrophomonas sp. GbtcB23
TACGCGATGTCGTCCAGACGGTAGTAGGCCGCGTTCATCAGGTCGTAGCCGTACAAGGTGCGGAAGTTCTTCTTCTGCAGCTCCTTCATGCGTGCGGCGTCGGCCGGCGGCAGGGATTGCTTCTCCAGCTTGAGCTGCATCATGCGGCTGGTCAGCGCCTTCAGTTCGCGTTCTTCCGCGCGCAGGGCGGTGTAGGTCCGGTCCAGCTCGTGCCGCATCGCGCCCAGGCTGCGCTGCATGTCGTC
>NZ_JAGXKC010000588.1:0-245 GCF_019091045.1 Stenotrophomonas sp. GbtcB23
GCGAAGTGGAGGTGGGCGCGGGGTAGGGATGAAGCCACGCCAGGATGGGCGCGGCCCTTACGGGGACCATGGTTGCTGAACGTGTGCGCAGTCACGCATGGCGTGACCCTACACCGGGGATACTTTTCGATATATCGTTATCGGACTTCATTCGATATATCGAGATGCCCGCTCCCCGTGATCTGGATGGCCCTGCCCGTCCGCTGACTGCCCGCCCGCTCAGCCGCGGCGACCTGCGCCTGCTG
>NZ_JAGXKC010000589.1:0-245 GCF_019091045.1 Stenotrophomonas sp. GbtcB23
TGCAGATATAGACCTCCAGCAAGAGAGGTATTTTGGCAACTAATGGGAACAGAGAAAAATGCGTCAGCAGTCCGTCTTCGCCGCACTTGCTTTAACAACCGCCCTGACCGCTTCGGCAGCGGGGTCCGCAGAGCTGCATGTTTTTGGTCCATCGTCGTGGGACACGTTCGCCGCGGGTTCGCCTGACGAAGTCGTCAAGAAAGTTACCGACGATCTCGACGCAAAAGACATGGCTAAAATTCCCG
>NZ_JAGXKC010000059.1:0-14012 GCF_019091045.1 Stenotrophomonas sp. GbtcB23
ATTTACGAGAAAGTTTACTGCGGGTTGATTGTATCAACGAAGATCTGAGTTAGTGTCAAGCCGAGTGGGACACCCCATGATGCAGCGCTCGGGCATAACCAAATATTGCGTTATATATCAATTGGTTACGCGATAATCAGACGCAAGGCAAACGACCACTCTCCTCTTGGACCAGCGGCACAGCAGTGGTCGCTTTCCGCACAACAGGCTGCGAGGGCAGCCCTTTTCGGGCTGCGAACTGCGCCTGCGGCAGGAAGCAGCAAACCATCTCGTCGATGGCGAGGCGATCCTCCGGATCCAGGAAAGCATGTGTCGCGTCGACGGCACTGCGCCGGATCTCGATGACGCGTTCGCCCTCCTCGGGCCGCGAATGCAACACCGCACAAACAAAAAAGGGCCCGCACCAGAAGTGCGAACCCTTGATCGTGTCACCAACAATGGTCGGGACGGCCGGATTTGAACCGACGACCCTCTGCCCCCCAGGCAGATGCGCTACCAGGCTGCGCTACGCCCCGATGTTGCTGGTGTTGTCCCCGCCTCTCAGCGGGCCGACGAGTATAACCGGTTTGATCGAAAAATGGTTCAGCGACGCAGCAGCTGGAGCACTTCTTCCAGCTCCATCCGCGTCTGCTTGATGATCTGGTTGCTCAGCGCCGATTCGTCGCGCGCGCCGGCACCTTCCAGGCGCAGGCGGGCACCGCCGATGGTGTAGCCCTGTTCGTAGAGCAGGCCGCGGATCTGGCGCACCATCAGCACGTCGTGGCGCTGGTAGTAGCGGCGGTTGCCACGGCGCTTGGCCGGTTCCAGGCTGGGAAATTCGGTTTCCCAGTAGCGCAGCACGTGCGGCTTTACATCGCACAGCTCGCTGACTTCACCAATGGTGAAGTAGCGCTTGGCCGGTATCGGCGGAAGTTCGCGGTTACTGCCCGGATCCAGCATATGCCTCTACCCTTTCCTTGAGCTTCTGGCCCGGACGGAAGGTGACCACCGTACGGGCGGAAATCGGAATTTCCTCGCCGGTCTTCGGGTTGCGGCCCGGGCGCTGGTTCTTGCGCCGCAGGTCGAAGTTGCCGAAGCCGGAAAGCTTCACCTGACGTCCCTGTTCCAACGCTTCACGCAGTACATCGAAGAACGCGTCGACAAATTCCTTGGCTTCGCGCTTGTTCAGACCCACTTCGTCGAACAGCTTTTCGGCCATCTCAGCCTTGGTCAATGCCATTGCCTGCTACCCCCCATGCTGCCCGCTCAACCGCGGATCCGGGCGTGGTGTTCACGCTCCATTGCGGCCACCGCCTCGGTGACCACCGCATCCACGTCGCGGTCCGTCAGAGTGCGCGACTTGTCCTGCAAAATCAAGCCCATAGCGAGACTCTTGAAGCCCGGCTCGACCCCCTGGCCGACGTAGCGGTCGAACAGGGTCACCTGCCGCAGCAGCGGGCCCACGGCCCGGCGCAGGGTGGCTTCCAGGTCCGTCCAGGCGGCCGCTTCCGGCACCAGGAAGGCCAGGTCGCGGCGCACGGAAGGGAAACGGGACAGCTCGGTGGCGCGCGGCAGGCTGCGGGCGGCCAGCGGGGCCAGGTCCAGCTCCAGGCCGAAAACGTCCACGTCGATGTCCATGGCCTTGGCCAGGCGCGGGTGGATCTGGCCGATCCAGCCGATGCTGGCGCCATCGCGCAGCACCTCGGCCGAACGCGCCGGGTGGCCGTACGGGCGGGTGGAGGGCACGAAGCTGAGTGCGGCGCCGGAAGCGGCGGCCAGCGATTCCAGGTCGCCCTTGAGGTCATGGAAATCGACCTTGCGGGTGGCCAGGCCCCACTGCTGCGGGGTGGCATCGCCACACACGGCCAGGGCCACGCGCTGGGTTTCCAGCGGGGCGGCGCCCTGCCCGGCCTGCGGGTGGAACACGCGGCCCAGTTCGAACAGGCGCACGGTGCCCTGCTGGCGCGCTGCATTGCGGCCCAGGGTGGCCACCAGGCCCGGCAGCAGCGCCGGGCGCATCACCGCCAGCTCGGCCGACAGCGGGTTGGCCAGGGCCACCACGTTGTCCTGCAGCTGCCACTGGGCCAGCAGGCCGGCGTCGACGAAGGCGTAGTTGATGGTTTCCTGCAGGTCGCGAGCCACCAGCTGGCGGCGCGTGCTCAGGTCGTCCAGGCGGGTTTCGCTGGGCATGGCGATCCGCGCGGCACCGCCCGGCAGGGTGGTGGGAATGCGCTCGTAGCCGTGGATGCGGGCCAGCTCTTCAATGAGGTCTTCTTCGATGGCGATGTCGAAGCGGCGGCTGGGTGCGGTGACCTGCCAGCCATCGGCGTCGGCGGCCACGTCCATGCCCAGCGCGCGCAGGATGCGCTCGACGTCGGCATCGGCAATCTGGATGCCCAGCACGCGGGCGATGCGCGCACGGCGCAGGCCGATGGTCGCCGTGGCCGGCAGGTCGCTTTCGCGCACGGCTTCGGTCACCGGGGCCGGGGTGCCGCCGGCCAGGTCCAGCACCAGGCGGGTGGCGTATTCAATGGCGGTGCGCGGCAGCGCCGGGTCCACGCCACGCTCGAAGCGGTGGCCGGCGTCGGTGTGCAGGCCCAGCTTGCGGCCACGGCCCATGATGGCGGCCGGCGCGAAGTGCGCGGCCTCCAGGAACACGGCGGTGGTGTCGTCGGTGACGCGGGTGTCATGGCCGCCCATGATGCCGGCCAGGCCCACCGGGCGGTCGGCGTCGGTGATGACCAGGAAGCCGTCATCCAGCGCGGCGTCGCGGCCATCCAGCAGCTTGAGGGTTTCGCCGGCGCGCGAACGGCGCACGGCGATGCTGCCCTGCAGGGTGCCCAGGTCGTAAGCGTGCATCGGCTGACCCAGTTCCAGCATCACGTACTGGGTGATGTCGACCAGCAGCGACACCG
Source organism: Stenotrophomonas sp. GbtcB23 (assembly GCF_019091045.1). Classification (NCBI taxonomy): domain Bacteria; kingdom Pseudomonadati; phylum Pseudomonadota; class Gammaproteobacteria; order Lysobacterales; family Lysobacteraceae; genus Stenotrophomonas; species Stenotrophomonas sp. GbtcB23. Next base: position 2,895 of record NZ_JAGXKC010000059.1, read on the forward strand.
GGCGCACGCCGCTGCGGCGCAGGCGCTCTGCCATCCACAGCGGGGTGGCGGCGCGCGGGTTCACGCCTTCGATCACACGGCCCAGGTAACGCTGCGCTTCGGCGCCGGCGTCGAGGGCGATGGTCAGTTCGCGGTTGCCCACGGCGGCGATCGGCGCGGGATTGAACGGCACCACTTCACTGGCGCACGCGGCGGCCACGTCGAAGGCGATGCCGCGCACGCTGAAGCAGTCGGCGCGGTTGGGGGTGAGCTTGATCTCGATGCTGGCGTCGGGCAGCCCCAGGTACTCCACCAGCGATTGGCCCACCGGGGCGTCATCGGGCAGCTCGAACAGGCCCGAGGCGTCGCCATCCAGGCCCAGTTCCTTGGCCGAGCACAGCATGCCGTTGGAATCCACGCCGCGCAGCTTGGCCGCCTTGATGTTGAAGTCGCCGATCTTCGCGCCGATCATCGCCAGCGGCGCGACCAGGCCCGGGCGCGCGTTGGGCGCGCCGCACACGATCTGCAGCTGCTCGCCCTGCCCGGCATCGACCTGGCAGATCTGCAGGCGATCGGCTTCGGGGTGGCGCTCGGCGGTGACGATGCGCGCCACGACCACGTGGTCCAGGCTGGCGCCGAGGTCGGTGACCTCTTCAACTTCCAGACCGATGGCGGTCAGCACCGCGCTCAGCTCGTCGCGCGAGGCGGTGGTGGGAACGTGGCTGCGCAGCCAGTTTTCAGAGAATTTCATGGTGTCACCCTGGTGGGCCCGGCGCATGCGCCTGGGCCGTGATGAATGTCGTTCGGCGTTACGCGAATTGCTTGAGGAACCGCACGTCGTTCTCGAAGAACGCGCGCAGGTCGTTCACGCCGTAACGCAGCATGGCAAAGCGCTCCACGCCCAGGCCGAAGGCGAAGCCGGTGTAGCGCTGCGGGTCGATGCCTACGTTGCGCAGCACGTTGGGATGGACCATGCCGCAGCCGAGCACTTCCAGCCAGCGGGTGCTGCCATCGGGCTGCTGCCAGGCGATATCGACTTCCGCGCCGGGTTCCACGAACGGGAAGTAGCTGGGGCGGAAACGCATCTCGAAATCGCGTTCGAAGAACGCACGCACGAACTCGGACAGGGTGCCCTTGAGGTCGGCGAAGGTCGAGTGCTCGTCCACCAGCAAGCCTTCCACCTGGTGGAACATCGGCGAATGGGTCTGGTCGCTGTCGCTGCGGTACACCTTGCCGGCCGCGATCATGCGCAGCGGCGGTGCGTGGTCGCCCATGTAGCGCACCTGCACACCGGAGGTGTGCGTGCGCAGCAGGCGGCCATCGCCGAAGTAGAAGGTGTCGTGCATGGCACGCGCCGGGTGGTGCGGCGGGAAGTTCAGGGCTTCGAAGTTGTGCCAGTCGTCTTCGATTTCCGGGCCTTCGGAAAGCTCGTAGCCGAGGCGGCCGAAGATTTCGGTGATGCGCTCCAGGGTACGGGTCACCGGATGCAGGCCACCGCGTTCAGCGCGGCGCCCCGGCAGGGTGATGTCGATCGCTTCGGCGGCCAGGCGCGCGTCGAGCGCGGCGTTCTCCAGCACGGCCTTGCGTTCGCCCAGCGCGCGGGTCAGCGCGTCACGGGCCTGGTTGATGGCTTCGCCGGCGGCCTTGCGCTCGTCGGCCGGCAGTGCACCCAGCTGCTTGAGCTGTGCGGTGATGCTGCCGCTCTTGCCCAGCAGCGCCACGCGCAGGGCTTCCAGCGCATCGGGGCTCTGGGCGGCGGCCACGTCGGCCAGCGCCTGGGTGGTCAGGGATTGGATGTCACTCATGGATAGCCTGGACCTCGCGTCGGTATGCCTTCGCGATGCGCGCCGGGCCGACCCCCGTCGCCACCGCTGTCGGGACGGCACCCGGTTGGGCTGCCGCCGCCACAAAAAAGAATGGGGAAGGACTTGCGCCCTTCCCCATGCATTGCCTTACCCGCAGCCGTTGCGTTTGCACGGCAACGGCGGGGAGAGGACTTATGCCGCCAGCGCGCCCTTGGCCTTTTCGGCCAGTGCTGCAAAACCAGCTGCGTCGTGCACGGCGATATCGGCCAGGACCTTACGGTCCAGGGTGATACCTGCCTTGAGCAGGCCGTTCATGAAACGGCTGTAGCTCAGACCATTGATGCGGGCAGCCGCGTTGATGCGGGTGATCCACAGCGAACGGAAATTACGCTTCTTCTGCTTACGACCGATGTAGGCGTACTGCTGGGCCTTGATGACGGCCTGCTTGGCAACGCGGAACACCTTGCGGCGGGCGTTGTAGTAGCCCTTGGCCAGGGTCAGAATTTTCTTGTGGCGGCGACGCGCCTGTACGCCACGCTTTACTCGTGCCATGGGTCAGTCCTCAGAGGTAGGGAAGCATACGGTTCAAACGGCCTGCGTCTTCTGCACGAACATGGTTCGTCTGACGCAGATTGCGCTTCCGCTTGGTCGACTTCTTCGTGAGGATGTGGCTACGGTTGGCGTGGCCAGCCTTGAACTTACCGGAGGCGGTCTTGCGGAAACGCTTGGCCGCCGCCCGGTTGGTCTTGATCTTGGGCATTGCAATGTCCTTGATGATGTTTTGTCACTGACCAGGGCGGTGGCATTGCCACACTTTCCGTCCGTGCCCTTGCCTGCTTGTAAGCCCGGGATCCCCGTTGGGAACCAGGCCGGTCCTGTTGCCGTTGAAAAGCGTGAAACCGTTCAAAACAGCAGCCCCGCGAAAAAACGGGGTCGCCCATTATGCATGGGTTGGGGAACGGGTGCAAGCTGTTGATCAGGTGGGGTTTACCGGGTTTTGGGCCCGGAACCTGAACGAAACGGACGGCATTGCCGTCACAGCGACTGGGTGTCGCCGGCTGACTGTCGCCGACTGGGTGTCGCCGACTGGGTGTCGCCGGCTCGGTCTCGCCGGCTGGGTAGAGCCGACTGTTAGTCGGCTGCCCTTGGCGGCATGGCGGGAAAGCAGCCGACTAACAGTCGGCTCTACCCCGTCGTACCCCGTCGTACCCCGTAGTACCCCGTCGTACCGCCGTCGCCACCCCGCCGTCGCCCGCCCAGGAGCCGACAAACCGGGGGTTCCGCGCGGCAACGTTCGACGTGGCGCGCGTCGCGCCAGAGCGCGGTTACTTCTTCTTCGGCGCGATCATCATGACCATCTGCCGGCCTTCCAGGCGCGGGCGGGACTCGATCACGATGTCCTCGCCCAGATCGGCTTCGATCCGGTTGGCCATTTCGCGACCCAGTTCCTGATGGCTCATTTCACGACCACGGAAGCGGATGTTCACCTTGATCTTGTCACCCTCTTCCAGGAAACCGCGCATCTTGCGCAGCTTGATCTGGTAGTCGCCTTCATCGGTGACCGGGCGGAACTTCACTTCCTTGATCTCGACCTGCTTGGTCTTCTTCTTGGCCTCGTTGGCCTTCTTCTGCGCTTCGAACTTGAACTTGCCGAAGTCCATGATCTTGCACACCGGCGGATCAGCCTGCGGCTGAATCTCGACCAGGTCCAGACCTTCGTCTTCGGCCATCGACAGCGCTTCGTCACGCGTCAACACGCCAATCATTTCACCGTCACTGCCGATCACGCGTACGCGCGGCACCCGGATTTCCTGATTCTTGCGGTTCTGTTTGTTGTCAGGGGTACTGATATTGCAATCTCCCAGAGGAATCAAACCGGCCCTCGCGGATCATCCGCAGGGCCGGGACTTTCTTACACAGACTGTTCTGCCTGCAACCGCTCGACGAACGCCTGGACGGACATGCTGCCCAGATCCTCGCCCGAGCGCGTACGCACGGCTACGGCGCCATTTTCCTTCTCACGGTCGCCCACCACCAGCAGGTACGGGACCCGCTGCAGCGTATGCTCGCGAATCTTATAACCGATCTTCTCATTGCGCAAATCCGACGTTACCCGGAAGCCTTGATCTGCAAGGGTTTTCGTTACTTCCTGCACGTATTCAGCCTGGGCGTCGGTGATATTGGCCACCACCGCCTGGGTCGGGGCCAGCCAGGCCGGGAACTGGCCGGCGTGGTGTTCGATCAGGATGCCGATGAAGCGCTCCATGGAGCCCACGATGGCCCGGTGCAGCATGACCGGGTGCTTCTTCTGGCTGTTTTCGTCCACGTACTCGGCGCCGAGGCGGCCGGGCATCATGAAGTCGACCTGCATGGTGCCCAGCTGCCAGGTGCGGCCGATGGCGTCCTTGAGGTGGTATTCGATCTTCGGGCCGTAGAAGGCGCCCTCACCCGGCAGCTCCTGCCATTCCACGCCACAGCTGGACAGCGCCGAACGCAGCGCGGCTTCGGCCTTGTCCCAGGTGGCATCGTCGCCCAGGCGCGATTCCGGGCGCAGGGCGATCTTGATCTGGATCTCCTCGAAGCCGAAGTGCTGGTACACCGCCAGCGCCTGCTGGTGGAACGCGGTCACTTCCGCTTCGATCTGCGATTCGGTGCAGAACACGTGGCCGTCGTCCTGGGTGAAACCACGCACGCGCAGGATGCCGTGCAGCGCGCCGGAGGGCTCGTTGCGGTGGCACGAGCCGAACTCACCGTAGCGGATCGGCAGGTCGCGGTAGCTGTGCAGGCCCTGGTTGAACACCTGCACGTGGCCCGGGCAGTTCATCGGCTTGACGGCGTAGGTGCGCTTCTCCGATTCGGTGAAGAACATGTTGTCCTGGTAGTTGTCCCAATGGCCGGACTTCTTCCACAGGCTCACGTCCAGGATCTGCGGGCAGCGCACTTCGCCGTAGCCGCTCTTCTGGTAGACCTTGCGCATGTACTGTTCCACCACCTGCCACAGGGCCCAGCCCTTGGGGTGCCAGAACACCAGGCCCGGGGCCTCTTCCTGCAGGTGGAACAGGTCCTGCTGCTTGCCGATGCGGCGGTGGTCGCGCATTTCGGCTTCTTCGATGCGCTTGATGTAGGCCTCAAGCTGCTTCTTGTCGGCCCAAGCGGTGCCGTAGATGCGCTGCAGCTGCTCGTTCTGCGCATCGCCACGCCAGTAGGCGCCGGAAATGCGGGTCAGCTTGAAGGCCTTCAGGAAGCGCGTATTGGGCACGTGCGGGCCGCGGCACATGTCCACGTATTCCTGGTGGTAGTACATGCCCATGGCCTGGATGTCCGGCGACATGTCTTCGATCAGGCGCAGCTTGTAGTCCTCGCCACGGGCCTTGAAGATTTCGATCACTTCCGCGCGCGGGGTCATCTTCTTGACCACGTCATAGTCCTGCGCGATCAGCTCGCCCATGCGCTTTTCGATGGCGGCCATGTCGTCCGGGGTGAACGGGCGCTCGGAGTGGATGTCGTAATAGAAGCCTTCGGCGATCACCGGGCCGATCACCATCTTGGCGTCCGGGTACAGCTGCTTGACCGCATGGCCAACCAGGTGCGCGGCCGAGTGGCGGATGATCTCCACGCCTTCCTCGTCCTTGGCGGTGATGATGCGCAGGCTCGCGTCGTGGTCGATGACGTCACTGGCATCGACCAGCCTGCCGTCCACCGAACCGGCGATGGTGGCCTTGGCCAGGCCGGCGCCGATCGACTGGGCGACGTCCATGACACTGACGGGGTTTTCGAACTCACGGCGGCTGCCGTCGGGAAGCGTGATCGCAATCATGGCTGGGGCTTTGTGCTGGTGGGCCTGCGGCGCAGGCCAGGGAAACGGGGTCGAGGGTGTCCGGGGCGCGCGGCCGGATAAAAGAAAAGCGCCATGAAGGCGCCTGGGCAAGGGGCCGTCATGACGTTCAGCGCTGGGCGGTGGTAGTGCTCATGTCGCACGCTGGACCGGCGCTGGGCGCGGGTCACCTTGTTGCCTCGAGGTGGATGCCTCGATCTTAAACCAAACGGCCGGGGAAGCCCAATGCTGCCGTCGGCCCGCCCGGGGCCTGCGCTACTGAACAGGCCGCTGTGGCGATTGAAAACAGCAATGATTACCATGCGCAGGTTGCCGCACCGCCCGGCCCGTCTTCGTTTCCAAGGATTTCCATGCCCTGCGCCGCCCCTTCGGCCCGCACGCCCCTGCCCCGCGCGGCGCGCCCATGCTGAGCGCCGATGCCCTGGCCCTGCTGTATTGCGCGCTGGCCGGCGCCGCCTCGGCCTTTTCGGCGCTCGCCTTCTATGCTGCCTCCCCGCACTGCCGCTGGCCGCGCCTGCGCCGCGCGGGGCGGCTGGGCCGCCAGCTCGGGCTGGTGGCGGCAGCCACCTCGCTGTGGCTGTGGATGGGCCAGCTGGGCTTTGCCACCGGCTTCTGCGTGACCCTCGGCGGCTGGATGCTCACGGCGATGGTGTTGCCCTATGTCGCTGCCTGGACGCGGCCGGATGCGGAGGCGCGGCGCTGATGTGGGCACGTGCACTGGCCGGCCTGCTGGCGGGCTTCTTCGTGGCTGCGGCCGTCACCGGGTTGATCACCTGGCTGCCGCCAGGTCCGTGGCAGTCGGTGATCGTGCCCGGCATGATCGCCTTCATTCCATTGTGGATGCTGGCCGCGCTGTGGGCCTTCGCATTCCGCACCGGGCCGCGCGCGTGGGGGTGGCTGAGTGCCAGCGCCGCGTTCGGCTTCGGCCTGCTGTGGCTGCTGCGCCACTTCCACTGGGTGCAGTGAGGCCTATTCGATGAAATTCAGTTCGCTCACCCTGCGTACCTTCACCACCGTGCACACCTGGGTTGGCCTGGTGGCCGGCTTTGCGCTGTTCGTGGCGTTCTATGCCGGCGCCATCACGGTGTTCCACCACGACCTGCCGCTGTGGCAGTCGCCGCAGGGCATGGACCAGCCAGCGCAGACCCTGGACGATGCACAGCGGCTGCTCGATGGCGTGCTGGCCAAACACCCCGACGCGCGAAAGCACGTGGGCATGACCTTCCCCGGCGCGGAAACGCCACAGTCCATCGCGTACTGGCAGGATGCCAAGGGCACCTGGCTGTTTGCCTGGGCCGACCACGTGGATGGCAGCCCCACCCCACCACAGGCCGGCCTGGCCGAGCTGGTCAACGAACTGCACTACACGCTGGGCCTGCCGGTGGCCGGCATCTACCTGATGGGCGTGGTCAGCCTGCTGTACGGGTTGGCGCTGCTGTCCGGGCTGGTGATCCACCTGCCCAAGCTGGTGGGCGACCTCTTCGCGCTGCGTCCGGGCCGCAACTTCAAGCAGATGTGGCAGGACGCGCACAACGTGATCGGCGTGCTCAGCCTGCCCTTCCACCTGCTGTTCGCGGTCACCGGTGCGCTGCTGTGCCTGATGTTCCTGCAGATGGCCGCGCTGAACCCGCTGATCTACGACGGCAAGCTGCTGGCGGCGCTGCCGGGGGCAACCGATACCGCGCCGATCCGCGCGCCCGCCAACGAGCCGGTGCGTGCCGGCAGCCTGGCGATGCTGCATGCGCGGGCGATCGCGGTGGCCAATGACAAGGGCCAGGCGGTGTTCGAACCGGCCTACCTGAAGCTGGCCAATGCCGGTGACCGCAACGCCGTGATCGAGATCACCGGCGATGGCGGCGTGTCGCTGGGCCCGCTGGGCGCGGTGGCGATGGATGCCAATACCGGCGATGTGCTGCACACCCAGCTGCCGGGGCATCGCGATGCCAACCACGCCACGTTGGCGGCGGCGTATGCGCTGCACTTCGGCGAATTCGGCAACGGGCTGGTGCCGTGGCTGTACTTCGTGCTCGGCCTGGGCGGGGCGTTCCTGTTCTATTCGGGCAACCTGCTGTGGATCGAGTCGCGCCGCAAGCGCCGCCAGGCCACCCAGGGACGCGCGCAGGTGAACATGGCGCGGGCCACGATCGGCGTGTGCATCGGGCTGTGCGTGGCGGTGTCGGCGGCGTTCGTGAGCGTGCAGCTGCTGGAGCACCTGGCCCCGGCCCATGCGGATGCGGGCATGCGCTGGACCTGCTTCCTGGTCTGGGGCGGCTGCGCCCTGTGGGCGGCGCTGCGCGCGCCGTCCAAGGCGGCGGTGGAGCTGCTGTGGGCTGCGGCGGCGGTGACCGCGCTGATCCCGGTGGTGCACGGTGCGATGAGCGGGTTGTGGCTGTGGACCAGCGCCGCGCGCGGCTACTGGCCGCTGTTCTGGGTGGACGGCGTGGCGCTGGCGATGGCGCTGGGCTTTGCCGCCATGGCGCGCGCAACGCAGCGCCGGGCCGTAAACGGCGACCCCAACAGCGTGTGGGCGCACACGCGGGCGTAACGGACAAAGCGCGTGGCCCGCTTTGCATCGCCAGATGCAGGCCGGGTGCCGCTTTCAGAATTCTTCAGGCGTTCTTCCAGCATTTCAGACGCGGTGCTGGCGTAGTGGCACCTCACTTCCGAGGAGCGCCACCATGCCCCACCCCGCCCGTCGTTTCGCCGCACTGGTCCTGTCCATCACCGCTTGCCTGCCCATCGCGGCTCAGGCCGCCTCGCCGCGCCTCGACCCTGCCCCGCTCGCCGCGCTGGAGGCGGCCGTTGCCAGCGACGAGATCAAACAGGTCACCAGCGTGTTGTTGCTGGTCGATGGCACGGTGGCCTACGAACACTATTTCAACGGTGCCGATGCCGAAACGCTCAACGACGTACGCTCGGCCAGCAAAAGCGTGAGCTCGCTGCTGGTGGGGGCGGCCATCGGCGACGGGCACCTGCCGGGCGTGCAGGCGCGTGTCTACGACTACTTCCCGGAGTTCACCGCGCAGCACCCGGTCGACCCCCGCCTGCGCGGCACCACGCTGGAAGACCTGCTCACCATGAGCAGCCTGTGGGAATGCGATGACCAGAATCAATTTTCCGCCGGCAACGAAGAGCGCATGTACGTGACCGAGCGCTGGCTGGACTTCGCGCTGGCGCTGCCGGTCAAGGGCTTCGCGCCCTGGATGAGCCGGCCCGAGGACAGCCCGCACGGCCGCGCGCACGCCTACTGCACCGCCGATTCGTTCGTGCTGGGCGCGGTGCTGGAACGGGCCACGAAACTGCCGCTGGCCGACTACGCCGCGCAGGCGCTCGAACGGCCGCTGGGCATTACCCGCAGTCACTGGAACCGTTCCCCCGAAGGCATCGGCATGGGCGGCGGCGGCACCCGCTACCGCACCCGTGATCTGGCCCGGCTGGGCGAGCTGGTGCTGGCCGGGGGACGCTGGCAGGGCAAACAGCTGGTGCCTGCCGACTACATCGCGGCAATGATCCGCCCGCAGGCGCAGACCGACGACGGCAGCGACTACGGCTACCAGTGGTGGGGCCTGAAGCTGCCGGTGGACGGGAAGGAAACCACGGTATGGGCGATGTCGGGCAACGGCGGCAACTATGTGTTCGTGATGCCGGAGAAGAAGCTGGTCGCGGTGGTGACCAGCAAGGCCTACAACCGCAGCTATGCCCATCCCCAGTCGCGCCGCGTGCTTACCGGGTTCCTGCTGCCGGCGTTGCGCTGAGGCCCTTCAGGTCATCGGGGCGCCAGGACGCTGCCAGTACCTGCGCCCGCTGCGCGGCCACGTCCGCTTCGATCCGGGCCAGCAGCCGCTCCCATCCGGGCGCCTGCCGCAGCGGGGCGAACAGCGGGGTGACGCGCAGCCACGCGGCGTCGCGGAAGCCGGCATCCACCGCGCGGTGCAGGTCGGCGATGGTCGCACCTGCATCACCCTGCGCCTGGTGCAGCAGGGCCCGTTCCACGGCTGCGTCCGACCAGCCGTCGTCAGCCTGCGCGGTCACCTCGCGCAGGCGCGCGGCAATCCATTCCGGGGACGGCGCGCCACTCCCCTGCTGCAGGCCGGCCAGGGTCTTTCCAAGCGACTGCAGCGGGCGCAGCAGGCGTGCCTGCTCGAAGGCCTCTGCCGCACCTTGCCGGTCGCCACCCATCAACAGCAGTTCGCCGTGCAGGCGCAGCAGCTGTGGATGCGGGGTGCCGCGCGCGAGCGCCTGGTCCAGCGCCTGCCGCGCCTTGTCCTGCTCGCCCATGTTCATCAGCGCACGCGGCCACGCAATGTTGCTGAAGACATTGTCCGGGTACAGCTGGAAGTTCCGCGCATGACGGCGCGCGGCGGCGTCGGTGAAACCAAGCAGTTCCAGTTCGCGGGCGACCTGCACGTCGCGGAAGCGGATCCTCTCGGGCGCGCGCAGCGCGAGGTTGGCCTTCAGCGCCTGCGCCAGGTGGCCCTGCTCCTGCTGCAGGTAGGCCAGCGAGGCGCGGGTGCGCTCATCGTCGGGATCGCGCAGCAGCGCCTGCTCGTAATCGGCAATCGCCTGCGGCATCGCGCCAAGGCAATCATGGGCGTACCCGCGCAGCGCATGCGAGGCTGCGTCGTCAGGGGCCGCCTGCAACACCTGCCCGGCCAGCTGCAATGCCTCCTGCGCGTTCCCCGGCCTGCCGTTGAACAGGCAGGCATCGGCGGCCAATGCTCGCGCCAGGCCGCGCCGTGCGGCGCTGGAATCGGGGTCGATCTGCAGCGCCTGGCGGTACAAGGTGATCGCACGCTCGTTGTTGCTGGCCTGGCCGATGCCGGCGTAATACGCGGCGCGTTGCAGCACCGGGTCTGCGGGTGAGTGCGCCGCGTTGTCCGGCCGCTGGACGATGACGGCGATGATGCCGCCGGCAGCAGCCACGCCCGCCGCCAGCCACGCCCACCGCGCGTGCAGCCTCCGTTGCGGCCCCTCCGGCGCCGCCGCAGTTACGGCAGTTGCGGCAGTTGCCGCGAATGGCTCTACCGGCGCTGGTGGCGCCATCGGTGCGCACGCCTGGGGCGGCGCGCATAACTGGTAGCCCCGGCCACGTACCGAGCGCACGTAGCGCGGCCGGCGGCTGTCATCGCCCAATGCCTGCCGCAGCAGCTTCACCCGCTGGCTGATCGCATCTTCACCCACCACCGCCGGCGCCCAGACCTCCCGTGCCAGCGTGTCGAAGTCGACCACATCGGTGCCGTGCTCCAGCAGGCAGTCCAGCAGGCGCCAGCTGAGGCCGCTGACCGGCAGCACCGCATCACCGCGCCGCACCAGCTGCGAGGCGCGGTCGATGTGCAGGTCCAGCAGCTGAACGCTCGTCATGCCGGCAAGCATAGTGCAGGCTCGGCCGCGGCGTTAACTCCCGGCAATCCGGGAGTAATCCACCGGTAATTGGATGGACTCGCCCCTCGCCGAGGCGTCTGGGCGCCATGGTGGCAACCTATAGCCACCAACAGCGAG
>NZ_JAGXKC010000590.1:0-245 GCF_019091045.1 Stenotrophomonas sp. GbtcB23
ATCAGGCTCCAGCATCCGCTTGATATCGTCCAGCGAAGCAAGCCCGCCGGACGCGATCACCGGGATGGAGTCGGCGTTTGCAAGCTCCAGCGTCGAGGCCCAGTTGATGCCGGCCAGGATACCGTCCCGGTCGATATCCGTATAGATGATCGCTGAAACGCCGGCACCTTCGAATTTCCTGGCAAGCTCGCTGACGCCGAGTTCGGAAGCTTCCGCCCAACCCTCGACGGCAACCTTGCCGCCCT
>NZ_JAGXKC010000591.1:0-245 GCF_019091045.1 Stenotrophomonas sp. GbtcB23
CCCCGAGAATCCAGGCGCCGCCCGCAAGCGGGTCGATCCCGCCCTGTTCGAAATCACGGATCATGTTTTCCTCCGAAGAATATGCTAGAACCTAGCCATGACTGACGAAGTATGCCTATAGGGGACTGCCCCTAGAGTGCACTTGCCCGTATTTTGAGCAGACCGCGGGAGCAGACGTGTCGATCGAAAGGACCCATTTCCTGCAGCCGCGCAAGAGCCCATACAACCCGGCTTCGGCCGCACCG
>NZ_JAGXKC010000592.1:0-245 GCF_019091045.1 Stenotrophomonas sp. GbtcB23
ATGATGGACGACGATGTCATCGGTGATGCAGACGATGTGGTCGGCCTCGGTACCTACATTGATGGGCTGCTTGCGCCGCTGTGATAGTCAGGGACGACCAATGAGAAAGGTCCATCAAAAATTCATGATCGGGGTTCGCCTCTTTGAGGAAGGGCATATGGCTCAGGCGCTTGCGCTTGCAAAGGAACTGATCAGATCCGAAGACGAGATGGATCGCCACGACGGGTACTCGTGTCGTGGCTTAG
>NZ_JAGXKC010000593.1:0-245 GCF_019091045.1 Stenotrophomonas sp. GbtcB23
GGGCGACGCGCGTGCGGTGAAGCGTGCCTACGCCAGGCTGCTGCGTTCCAACCGCCCCGATGACGATCCTGAGGCGTTCCAGGACCTGCATGCGTGCTACCAGCATGCGCTCGCCCTTTGTGGTCGCGGTACGGATACGCAGGCCGAGCTGGTCGAGTCCATGCAGGCAGAAACACCGGTACCGGATGTGCCGCGCCTGGTGACATCCCAGGCGCTTCCAGCCGCACTGGATCCTGACGCCGCAG
>NZ_JAGXKC010000594.1:0-244 GCF_019091045.1 Stenotrophomonas sp. GbtcB23
GTGGACGGCCCGCTGGGCGGTGTTCCGGACTGGCGCGACCACGCTGGAGTGATGACTCCTGCCGGGTACTGGTACGCGTGGGTCGCCATGCCGTTGTTCCGGCTGGTCGCACTGCTGTGGCTGTGGCGGTTTCTCCTGTGGGCGATGCTGCTGGCCCGACTGCCATCGGTAGGCTTGACCCTGCACGCCGAACACCCCGACCGAACCGGGGGGCTGGCATTCCTCGGCGTGGCGCAGGAACGTT
>NZ_JAGXKC010000595.1:0-244 GCF_019091045.1 Stenotrophomonas sp. GbtcB23
TATTACTACGAGAAGCTGATGGCCGACATGCGCGCGGCCATCGCGGCGGGACCCTTCGAGGTCTTCCGCGAGGCCTTCTATGCGGCCCGGGGCATGGCCCCGCCGCCGCTGTAAGCGGCCGGCCCGGCCCCGATCCGGCGCGCGGACCCTGCCAAACGGCCCAAGGACGAACACCCGGGGCCGTGGCATACTTCGCGGCTGACCCCTGTTTCGCGGCGACACCCGACCCCATAAGGGGTAGGGC
>NZ_JAGXKC010000596.1:0-244 GCF_019091045.1 Stenotrophomonas sp. GbtcB23
GTTCGTTCAAGCTTTCCTTGCCGGTTGAGCTCTCTTCTCCATTTGAGCCAGTTTTATGCTCAATTTCGTTTCCAGCCACCCCCCTGCCGGTTCTAACGAGGAAGTCCGAAGCCTCGTGCAAAAGGTTTGCCACGAGGCAAGCCCAAGCCTCCTGCGAGATCAGTTCTGGATCATTCGGGCGAGACCGCTGCCGCCGCCGCAGAATCTGGATTGCGTGCCGAAGCGTAACAAGAGCCGCTGCAGT
>NZ_JAGXKC010000597.1:0-244 GCF_019091045.1 Stenotrophomonas sp. GbtcB23
GGGCTGGGCCTGTCGTTCTGCCAGCGCATCTCGCGCCTGCTCGACCACCGCCTCACCGCGCGCAGCCAGGTGGGCAGTGGCAGCATGTCCTCGATCCTGCTGCCCCGTGCGCAGGTGCCGGATCTACCGGCCAGCGTCGCGCCGGCCAGCGTGCCCGAGCACAGCACCCGCACCGGTTCGCTGGCCGGCATGCGCGTGCTGTGCGTGGACAACGACCAGGAAATTCTCGACGGCATGCGTGCAT
>NZ_JAGXKC010000598.1:0-244 GCF_019091045.1 Stenotrophomonas sp. GbtcB23
TCTCCTCATAAGTGACGCCCTTGCATTCGGCGAGCACTTCGGCCGTATTGACCACGTAGGACGGCTCGTTGCGTTTGCCACGCCAGCGCTTCGGTGCCAGATACGGTGCGTCGGTTTCCACCAGCAGCCGGTCCAGCGGCACGGTTTTGGCGATCTCCCGCAGTTCTTCCGATTTCGGGAAGGTCAGAATTCCCGAGAAGGAGATGTACCCACTAAGCTCGGCGCCAATGCGGGCGAGGTCGGC
>NZ_JAGXKC010000599.1:0-244 GCF_019091045.1 Stenotrophomonas sp. GbtcB23
TACCGCTTTATCTGTTAGTCGATCAACGCGCTTCCAAGGAGCGCTGAATTCCAAGGCTTCAATGAGGAACGAGTCCAAGCCAAACCTAACATTGTTCGGGCGCCCCAGCCTGGCCGTTTCGAACGCAGGCATCACTCTCCCGGAAAAATCTTACGTCCTGCTGGCTGCGCTCGTAGCCACGCCTTCCCATCGTTTGGATCGCGATCACATTCGACGGCTTCTTTGGCATTCTGGCGATCCTGTC